>NZ_JAUOPX010000180.1:0-263 GCF_030547455.1 Motilimonas sp. 1_MG-2023
GGCTTAGGTTGGGCCGAGCTATCAGGGGGCAGTGCGGGGCGTGGGTATGGCGATGCGTGGGGGACCGTGTTCTGGGGACGATTGACTGCTATCGCGGTGTCCTGCGGGCTGGGCGGGTGTTGGTGTGTGGGGGGGTGGGGGTGGTTTGGTCGTGGGGGTGTGGGATCGGTTTTGGAAGTGGGGTTGTTACGACGTGAGGATGCGGGGGTCTAACACGGTGTTAGAGAGGAAGGGCTAAGGGAAAGAAAGAAAAAATAGAAGAA
>NZ_JAUOPX010000181.1:0-263 GCF_030547455.1 Motilimonas sp. 1_MG-2023
TACTTGTGAGCGGGTGTTTTGTTGGGATGGTATCTGAGTCATAAATTTCCCGATAGTTTATCTTTTTTATATGTATTATATTGTAACTCATTGGTTAAATATTAGTTTATAATGTGTTGTTAAGATATTTTTACAGAGTCATTCTTGTCCTAAATAAATCCTTACAATCAACATTAAAATACTGACTAAAAAACAATACACATAAGATTCAAACGAGGTCAACTAGAAAACTCAAAGTTATTTCTTGATTTTGTTATTTGTTA
>NZ_JAUOPX010000182.1:0-263 GCF_030547455.1 Motilimonas sp. 1_MG-2023
TTAATCACTTTATTTTCAGTTAATTCTCTTTTTTTAGCTTTCTATTATTCTTGCATTTTTTTTTTATCATCTTTTTATTTCTATGGTTTGGGTTTAAAATCTTTTTGTGTCTATGGTTCGGTGATTCTTTCTGTTGGTTTTTTTCGATTTGCGTATTTTATTTTCTTTTTTTTGTGTTTATTTGTTCGTTGTTTTATTGTTTTTGTGAGTTTTTGTCGGATCAAATATCACATCTGCTTCAATATCCTACGCAACCCCCCCCC
>NZ_JAUOPX010000183.1:0-262 GCF_030547455.1 Motilimonas sp. 1_MG-2023
AGCTCAGGACATGCAGCAGCAAGATAATCTCGTGTATTCTTTGTTTTATGATAGGCAGATTTTGGTACAAGTCTTTTGTTATCTTTGATGTTTTTATTATAGTGTGTTGTTCGAGTTTGTTAATTACATTTTTGTAGTTTGTTTCAAATAAGATGTTGATTTTTATAATTTGAATTTAATTATGTATGTTTATTTTCAGTAGTTTTTTTCATTTTTTGTAGTTATTTATAGATCTTGTTTATGTTTGGTTCGTATTTAATGG
>NZ_JAUOPX010000184.1:0-262 GCF_030547455.1 Motilimonas sp. 1_MG-2023
TTTATTACTATTTTATTACGTATTCCGTATGTTTAGTCTTACTTTTTCATCTTGCTTTTTATGTCTGTGTTTTTGGTGTTATTTTTTTTTTTTTATGAATTGTTTTTATATTTGGTTTTTGAGCATTATTAATTAATTTTATAAATGAAGCAATTTTTTATTTTTTTTATATTATTTTCATTTTTTTTATTTTGTTATCTATTTTTATATCTTTTTAACTTTTATATATATGTTGTATATATCGAGGGGGATGTTTTATATG
>NZ_JAUOPX010000185.1:0-261 GCF_030547455.1 Motilimonas sp. 1_MG-2023
GATGAATCTACCGTTAGGTGGATCGTGGTATCTTAAATTAAGTCACATAAGTGAGAATATTCATCATCACCAATTGGTGTTTCCATGGAGATTGGCTCTTTGGCAATTTTCAGCACCTTACGGATATTGTCTTCTGGCATGATCATGCGTTCAGCCAATTCTTCAGGAGTAGGCTCGCGACCCAACTCTTGTAGCATTTGACGTGACATACGGTTCAGTTTATTGATGGTTTCAATCATGTGAACCGGAATACGTATGGTA
>NZ_JAUOPX010000002.1:0-191030 GCF_030547455.1 Motilimonas sp. 1_MG-2023
CGGTACACGAGGCTCGAACTCGTGACCTCAACCTTGGCAAGGTTGCGCTCTACCAGCTGAGCTAGTACCGCATCACAATTAACTCATATTTTAGAAAGTCACAACCAAGGTTGCGTCTCTCTGTGAAGCAGCTGAGCTAGTACCGCATCACAATTAACTCATACTTTTAGAAAGTCACAACCAAGGTTGCGTCTCTCTACGAGGCAGCTGAGTCACTACTGCATCATAACGTAAGCGCTTTGTTGAAGTGCTTACGGGGAGCGGATTATAAGGAGCTTTGAAATCAATGCAAGTATTTTTTTTACTACAAAAACCGTTCGCTCACAAAACAATCAAAGCACAGCCTAAAACGTAAAAAAGTGTTTCTTGTAATGCACTAATTCAGCAATAGATTCACGAATATCATCAAGGGCTAAATGAGTACCTTGTTTTTTAAAGCTTTTAACCATGTCAGGAGCCCAGCGGCGCCCTAGCTCTTTAATTGTACTCACGTCGATATTGCGGTAATGGAAAAACGCTTCTAAATCGGCCATATGTTTAACCATAAAGCGGCGATCTTGGCCAATACTGTTGCCACACATCGGTGAGCTACCAGCAGGAACCCAATCTTTTAGAAAGTCTAACGTCATCGCAACCGCATCCGTTTCGCTCAATGTACTTTCCTGTACTCGTTTAACTAAGCCTGAACCTGTATGCGTGTTAGTACACCAATCATCCATTTTATTCAGTTCAGCTTCAGATTGATGAATAGCAATCACCGGACCTTCAGCCAGAATATTCAACTCACTATCAGTGACAATAGAAGCAATTTCAATCACCTTGTGTTGCTCGGGATCTAAACCCGTCATTTCTAAATCGATCCAAACAAGGTTATTTTCATTCGTGCTCATCATTGTCTACCTGTATAAATGCAGTAATTTAATCATAATATCTGTATCATACGCCCTTTCAGTTTCGAGACAAACCAAAGGTATCAAGTGACCAAAAAAAAACGCTTAAGCAATAACCAAGCAAGACGAGTCAGAGCTAACCAAACCAAGCGCTTAAAAACCACTGAAATCGAACAGTTGGACGAGTCGCTCCTTGGTCAACCGATTCAAGGCGTGGTTGTTAGTCGTTTTGGTCAACATGCTGATATTGAAGATGAGCACGGTAACATTCAGCGTTGTAATTTACGTCGTTCTATTAAATCTTTGGTGACGGGCGACAAAGTGGTTTGGCGTCCAGGTAATGAACAACACCAAGGCTTAAATGGCATCATCGAAGCGGTGCATCCACGAGAAACCGTTCTCACAAGGCCTGATGTATACGATGGCATTAAAGCCATTGCCGCCAATATTGATCAAATAATTATTGTCTCGGCAGTTCTCCCTGAGTTCTCAACTAACATCATCGACCGTTATTTAGTCGCCTGTGAAGAAACAGGTATCGAACCTGTTATCCTGTTAAACAAGGTCGACCTACTTGACGATGACGCTTTTGCTGAACTAGATAAAACACTGCAAATTTATCGTGATTTAGGCTATGACGTATTCCTTAGCTCAGCTCATGAAAAGTCAGGATTAGACAATATTCAAGGCTTACTTAAAGACAAAACTACCATTTTTGTAGGTCAATCTGGCGTCGGAAAATCATCATTGGTCAATGCACTAATGCCTGAAGTAGCGGCCACCATTGGTGATGTATCAGAGAACTCAGGTTTAGGCCAACACACAACTACTACAGCACGCTTGTATCACTTCCCTAGCGGCGGCGATTTAATTGATAGCCCAGGAATACGTGAATTCGCCCTTTGGCATTTAGAGCCACAACAAATTTTTGATGGTTTTGTTGAGTTACGAGCCCTTAATGGCTTATGCAAATTTCGTGACTGCAAGCATAAAACCGACCCCGGCTGCGCCGTTGTCGCCGCGGCAGAAAGTGGTAAGATCCACCCCATGCGCTATCAAAGTTATTTACGCATCACCGATGCCATGGCTGAGAATAAGCCAACTCGCGTGATCCCAGAGCATAAACGTTAAAATAAATCGGTGGCAGCGGCGCAAACACGCATCGCCACACTCATTATTTGAATTAGAAGTAGGACTATCCAGTGTTAGATCAGCTAAAAATTGCCGGCCAATACCTTTTACCTAAGCATTTACTGTCGCGCTTACTCGGCAAACTTGCTAGCGCCGAAGCGGGCGGTTTAACCACCTTTTTGATTGAAGCTTTCATCAAAAAATACCAAGTAAATATGGCTGAAGCCTTAGATAGCAACCCAAGTAATTACAAAACCTTTAACGATTTCTTCACCCGTGCGTTAAAAGAAGACGCTCGCCCCATTCTGGCCAATGAAAACCAGTTATCGATGCCTGTCGATGGTAAGGTGAGTCAAGTAGGTCAAATTACTCAGGGCCGTATCTTCCAAGCGAAAGGCCATGACTTTAGTGCTCGCGAGCTGCTTGGAGGTTTTGATATTGACGTTGCGCCATTTGATGAAGGCTGCTTTGCAAATATCTATTTAGCCCCAAAAGACTACCACCGCATTCATATGCCGGTGGCAGGGAAGCTCGAAAAAATGCTGTTTGTACCCGGCGACCTATTTTCGGTTAATCCTCTAACCGCTGAGAATATACCTAATTTATTCGCGCGCAATGAACGCGTGGTCGCAATATTTTCTACCGACAAAGGGCCACTAGCCATGGTGCTAGTCGGCGCAACCATTGTTGCCAGTATTGAAACCGTGTGGGCAGGCACTGTGGCTCCCGCTAACGGTAAGCAAGTACAAGTTTGGGATTACAGTGAACAAAACATTACCTTAGAAAAAGGTGAAGAAATGGGCCGCTTTAAGCTCGGTAGCACCATTGTTGCTCTATTCCCGAAAGATACAGTAACGTTTTCAGAGCACTTGACGCCGGGCGCACCAACGCGCTTGGGTGAAGTGTTTGCAAACTATCAATAACTCAAAGCTAACCGAGCAGGAAAACACAGTGCCAAGTAAAGGATTGTTATCGGTACACATAGCAGTCATTTTACTTGCAGGCACCGGGCTATTTTCACAACTGGTGCCCCTACCTGCTCTTGATATCACTTTCTATCGCTGCCTCGTGGCTTTCGTATTTTTAGCCTTAGTATTAAGTTTCACCGGGCAACGATTTCGTTTAAGAAATAGCAAAGACTATCAAACCGCAATAATTTTGGGTGTGTTAGTCAGCTTCCACTGGGTAACCTATTTTTATGCTATGCAATGGTCAAGTGTGGCCGCAGGCATGATCGCCCTTTACACTTACCCCGTTATTACCGTCCTCATCGAGCCGTTGCTGTTACGACAAAAACCCAAGCTAAATGATGTTATTTGCGCCTTGATCGTGTTGCTGGGCATAATACTGATGCTGCCACTGCAAAATCCACTCAGTGACGCAGGTCTGGGCATTTTATTGGGTGTGTTTTCGGCGATGCTATTTGCCGCTCGCAATTTACTCTACAAGCACAAATTTTCGCAGTATAACGGCCCTCAGACCATGCTCTATCAAGTATTAGTTGGCTGCATACTGCTGTTACCTTTACTACTTGTTAATAATCAAGGAATGAATTGGAGCCTACCAACATCATCTAGTCTGCTGTTACTATTGCTGTTAGGGACCCTATTTACCGCCTTACCTCATACGCTGCTAGTTACGTCTTTACGCTACTTAACTGCATCAAGTGTGGCACTTATCTCTTGTTTGCAACCTCTATATGGCATGATCTTAGCTGCACTTATTTTAGCGCAAATGCCAACTTCGCAAACATTGTTCGGCGGCGCCCTCATTCTTTCGGGCGCCCTTTATGAAACACTAAAAAATCGTAACCGCTAACCCACTCTCACTTTAAAGCAATAATTAGCTGGTCTATTATCAGGTTGCCAAAAATGAAAAGGAATTAGGTTTGAAATCACTCTTCGTCTCATTACTACTTTGTCTGACTCTAATTTCTAACGCTTTTGCCGCTTCCCCCGATAAGGCGTTATTGCAAGATAAGCTTGACGCCTTAGCAAGTGAGCCGGAATCAAGTGAAAAGTTAAGCTTGCAAGACGCTTATCAAAAAACCATTGATTACCTTGAACAAGCGGAAACATTTTCGAGTAAAGCGCGTCAATACCAGAAAGTCATGGATGATTTTCCATATCAATCAAACTTGCTACAAAAACAGATCGATGAATTCAAGCCTGAGCAATATGCAGACCCAAGCAATTGGTCAAAAACCGCACTTGAAGAAGAATTGGCAATGCGCACCTCGCAATTATCAGGCTTAAAACGCAAACAACTAGACAAGCAACTACAAGCGGAAGAAATCGAGCATCAACTATCAGGTTTTCAACCTAAAATAGATACGCTGCGAAATGAATTAGTCAGCTTACAACACAAGCTAGATATTCAAAAATTCAGCGCGCAAGACGATCCTATCTCACAAGCTTTACTGGTACAGAGTCAGGTTCATGAGGCGGCTTTATCAAATCAAATTTTAGCTCTTGAATTAGGCCAGCTTAGTGCCAGTAACCGTAATGAGCTATATCGCTTAGAAAGTACTTTACTCAACCAAAAAATTACCGCGCTTCAAGAATACAGCATCACACTACAGCAAGGCCTTAGCAACATACGCAAACAAGCTACCGAAGATGCCATCGCAAAGGGCGAAAAAATCGCCCAAAATACACAAATTACCTCACCACTATTGCAAATGTTACTTGAGGAGAACCAAGGCTATAGCGAGCAGCTCAATGCTCTAACTCAAGACATGGAGGTTACCTTACAAACACAAACCCAAGTGGCTAAGCAGATGGAGGAAATTAACAATGCTGTCAGCAATATTCGTGAACAGGTTGAGTGGCTAAAGGTGTCTAATGCCTTTGGTGAGAATCTTAGAGCACGTCTTACACAATTGCCGAACCCTCCTCCATTAGAGGCAGCCGAACAAACAATTGTAGAAGCGCGACTAGCCAAATATGCCTATCAGCAAGCTTTGGACCCTCTACAACATTTAAACGAAGCAGCCAGCACTTTTCTCGAAGATAGCAAAGAAACCCTCAGTAGCACCGAACAAAACGATCTTCATGCCCTACTCGGCGTGCGTAAACAACTGTTAACACAACTGCTATCAGTAAGCGAAAACTACATTTATGAACAAGCTAAATTAAAAGTCGCCTATAGCCAAATGAGCTCTAAACTAGGCCAAATTCGCGATATCGCAAGTCAATACCTATTTTGGACCCCCAACACTAAAGCCATCAATATTAATTTTATTGCCGATACGCTGGCATCAATCGCTTGGCTATTCGCGACTAACAACACGCAACAAATACCATTTGCTATCCAAGAAGCGGTAAGCGAATACTGGCTGTTGTACATAGTTGGTTTTTCACTACTACTATATTGCTGGTACTTATCCAATCGCTTTTTCCGTCCTTACCTAAAGAGCAGTGCCGATCAAGTAGGTAAAGTAACAAGGGATAAGTTCAGCTATACCTTTAACAACGTCTTACTTTCAGCTTTATTAGCACTTCCAGTACCGCTACTCATTGGTAGCATGGCTTTTTTACTCGACTCTAGCTGGCAGTATCCTTTTGCGCAAAATATCGGTTATGCGCTTTATCCTTTTGCTATTGGTCTGTGGTGTTTTTTGCTGGTAAAAAATATGGCAAGAAAAAACGGCTTGTTTATTGCTCATTTTAAATGGGCACCACAACGAGTTGAACAAAACTTTAGCTACATCAGAACAATGGCATTTATTGCCCTACCCTGCTTAGGATTTTATAACTTCACCACCGGCTTTGAAGAGCTGGTGGTTTATTCCAGCTTAGGCCGTCTAGCATTCATTACTTTAAACCTCTCTCTAGCTTGGTTTTATTGGCAAATCTATCAAGAAAAGTTGCCATTAACTTATAAAAATAAAAACCGCAAAGATCCTCATTTATTGCATCACGTGCTTTGGCCTATTTTAGCTATAAGCCCAATAGTAAACGTACTAGCCACGTTAATGGGCTATTTCTACACAGCCCATGCACTGCTAAAACAAGTACAATTTTCAGTGCTTGTTGGCATGGTATTTTTACTTAGCTATTTTTTAATTCATCGTTGGATGTTCATTCAAAAACGCCGCTTAGCCTTTGATCGAGCAAAAGCCAAACGAGCAGAAATACTGGCCCAACGCGAAAAAGAAGATCAAGGCGATTCAGGCAAGAATGAAGGCATATTGGAAAACATTGAAGATACAGTGATCGATCTTGAAACCATTAGTGCACAATCTTTAGGCCTATTACGCACCGTATTAACCCTCAGCTACACCCTACTGCTTATATATCTTTGGGCACAGATTTATTCTGCTTTTTCATTTTTAGAGGGAGTAACGATTTGGAGCTCATCTTCCAGCATTAATGGCATCGACACGCTCAATCCAGTCAACCTGCAGGATGTTATTTTTGCAGTATTTTCTATTTCAATTATGTTTGTAGTGGTGAAAAATTTACCCGGCGCCTTAGAGTTATTAGTCCTACAACATTTTGATTTAGCCCCTGGTACCGGCTTTGCCATTACCACTCTTACCAAATACATTGTTATTCTCGTTGGAGTGTTGGTCGGCTGTGCCTTTCTCGGTGTTGATTGGTCGAAAACCCAGTGGCTGGTTGCTGCATTAACCGTTGGCTTAGGCTTTGGTTTACAGGAAATTTTCGCCAATTTTGTTTCTGGCTTAATCATCCTGTTTGAAAAACCCATTCGCATCGGCGATACCGTTACCATCCGCGACTTAACCGGCACCATCGCCAAGATTAAAACCCGAGCCACAACGATTATCGACTGGGATCGAAAAGAAATTATTGTGCCTAACAAGGCCTTTATCACTGAGCAATTTATTAACTGGTCACTTTCCGACCCTATTACTCGAGTGATCACTAAAGTAGGCGTCGCTTATGGGTCAAACACCCAACAAGTAACACGAGAGCTTTATGCCGCAATAAATGACTGTACTTTAGTGCTTGAAACGCCCGCACCAGAAGTTTTCTTTGTCGGTTTTGGTGACAGCACATTAAACTTTGAAACGCGTGTTTACGTTAATGAAATGGCACATCGAATGCCCATGGCCCATGAATTATATAGCGCGATAAACACTCGCTTTAAGGCCGCTGGTATCATTATTGATTACCCGCAACTCGACATTCATATTAAGGATGGCATGCCCGATTTTGACCAAAAAAATAAACCAATGTTTAGCTAAAGAAATGTGCAGCACAGCAAGCTAAGCCTACCTAATAATTGGTAGAGTTTATCCCTGAGCTACTATAATTAAGGTCTGCATATGAAACTATCGAAGAAGTTAATCAACACGCTAGTTTGTTTCAGCGTTCCATTACTTATTTTAGCGCTACCCAGTGAGCTAATGCCCTTGCCTGAGCTCACCTTGGTACAACACCGCATTATCGCGATTTTTGTGCTTGCCGCTTTGCTGTGGATCTTAGAGCCTGTGCCTGTGTTCGCCACTTCTATTTTGATTATTACCTTAGAAGTCGTCATGGTTTCAGATAAAGGGCTCAACTTTTTCAGCCATGATTCAGCCACCACCCCCCTTGGTGAGTTACTCAGCTACAACAGTATTTTTGCTAGCTTTTCATCACCTATTATCATCTTGTTCATGGGCGGCTTTGCTCTCGCTATTGCCGCCTCAAAATTTGATTTAGACACCAACTTAGCCCGTGTATTACTTAAGCCCTTTGGCCGTCAAATACATTTTGTCATGCTTGGCTTAATGCTCATCACAGCCATCTTCTCCATGTTTATGAGTAATACCGCCACGACTGTCATGATGTTAGCCATTCTAGGGCCTATTGTTGCAACCGCACCAGTTGGCGACTTAGGCGCAAAAGGGTTAGTACTTGCTATTCCCATTGCGGCGAATACCGGCGGAATTGCCACACCAATCGGCACACCTCCGAATGCCATTGCGCTGCAATATTTACCCGAAGGCGCGGTTACCTTTGCTCAATGGATGATGGTAGGCTTACCTTTTGTTCTGATCCAACTCACACTCGCGTGGTTTCTACTGCGTTACATGTACCCAGCTAAAGAAAAAGAACTTCCACTAAAACTAGAGGGCACATTTTTACAAACGCCGCGCGCTTGGGTGGTCTACCTCACATTTGGCTGCACGATTTTATTGTGGTTAACGACGCAACTACATGGCATGAATGCATACGTCGTTGCCATTATTCCCCTCGCAGTGTTTACTTTAACTGGCGTTATTAACAAGCAAGATTTAAAGCTGATTAACTGGGACGTGCTCTGGCTTGTAGCGGGCGGGATCGCCATGGGCATGGCCCTTGACACAAGTGGCTTAGCCGTTAAATTAGCCAGCAGCATCGACTTTGCCAGTATGAGCACTTGGTTAGTAATTATAAGTTTATCAGTAACTTGTTATATGATGGCGAACTTTATGTCTAACACTGCTACCGCCAACTTAATTATGCCCATTGCCGCTGCGGTAGCGACCACCCTGCCAGCAGCAGCCCAAGGTGGCGGCATAACACAGCTGTTAATGGTAGTGGCATTTTCTTCCTCGCTGGGTATGATTTTACCCGTTAGTACACCACCAAACGCCCTAGCTTATTCAACCGGATTTATTGAAACCAAAGATTTACTCAAAAGCGGCGGCATTGTAGGTATAATCGGGCTAGGATTAATGTATCTTGGTCTATATTTATTCTTTTAGCGCACGCGGTTTTCCCCTTACTTACAGCTATACCCAAGCAACTCTAGCCACATATATTTTACCGTTGTTTGGGTCACTAAGTGGTCACTTACTATGTTGTATCTATGGTTAACCAAATCCTTTACCTTAACCAAAATTGTCTGTTTATTTCTGCTATTTAACACCCAGCAAGGCTTCGCCGCACTAGTTGATCAAGACATTAAAACCTTTAGTCAAAGTCTTCATGGCTTAGCACCTCTGGTAAAGGGGCGCAAAACCGAGTTCTTACTCTAGTACCAGTCAATGGCAGTATCACCACCACAACACACCTAGCTGAATACACACGCCAGCTCGGTATCGAACAACAAGTAGCCACACAACACGGTTTTACAGATATACCCACTTGGTTAAATACTGGTCACAGCATAGCAAGTGCTTGGCTTAGCTATCACTTACATAGAGAAAAGCTGAGTGCTTTTGCCGCACCTTACATTGAAGAGAACACCCAACAAACAGAGCTAACCACGCAACAGCAAGCAAACATGGAAGAGATGATCCGAGCCGAAACACAATTATTTGCCAGCTTTCAACCGCAACACCCAGATATTGAAGTAGTCAAACGTAACCAGCTGATAATTGAGCAAACAATTAGAGAATTACAACAACTTGTTAAGTAAAGCATAATAAGCCGCATAAAAATGCCAAATACATGAACAAGGCAACACACTCATGTTAGACATCGTATTATTCTAAATCTACTATATATAAATCTTAACTCACTCAATATTCGCAGAATCATTAACTTAGTTAAAACCTTTAAATAAAAATAAATAGAAGGATTTTAGGTTTATGGCATTATCAATAAAACAAAAATTGCTGATTGCCGTTACGGCCATCATTTTGGCTATAACGGGCTTACAGATTTGGTTACTTAGTAGTCAAATGACCAATCAAACACTGACTTCACTAAAAAGCCATCAAACCAGTTTAAGTGAATCAGAAGCCAATGGCATTGCATTCTGGCTAAACACTAAAAAACGAATTTTAGAAGCAGCAGCCAACACCATAGCACAAGGCCAAAACCCCTTACCTCAATTACAAAATGCCGCCCAAGCCGGCGATTTATCTCTTGCCTATTTAGCCACTGTCCAAGGTGAGATGATAATGAGTAATCCAGAGGAGACGCTACCCGAAGGGTATGATCCTCGAACACGTGATTGGTATAAACAAGCGCAAGCTGCCAGCCAAACGATCGTGACCCAGCCTTATGAAGATGCCAGCAGCGGTGAGCTGGTTATTTCACTATCAAAAGCATTTACTAATGGCGTTATCGCAGCGGATGTTTCAATAGACGAAGTAGTGAAAAACATTGAAGGGCTTAAGCAGGTTGGTAGCTTTGCCATGCTGACCAATAAAGAAGGGGTTATCGTTGCCCACCCTGACAAAAGCCTAACCCTAAAAAATATCACTAACTTAAACCCAAAACTGTCTCAAAGTGAGCTAGCGCGAATTGCTAGCGAAACCACACTGAGCCCAGTATTAATTAACGGCCAAGAAAACTTTATCAATGTCCAAGCAATCGCTGATTCAGATTGGTACTTCATTGTTATTTCAGAAAAAGAACATGCATTACAAGCAGTAGGTAAGCTGATATTTGATTCAATGATCACCAGCATCATTCAAGTATTAGTCATCGGTGCCCTTGCCCTGTTCCTATTAAACAAGTTATTACAACCTTTAGGACAACTTGTAAGCGCCCTTGAAGATTTAGCTTCTGGTGATGCAGACTTGACTAAGCGAATAGCCTTTGCCCGTAATGATGAAATAGGCATGTTAGGTAAAAGTGTTGATGCATTTGTCGACCGCTTACACGTAATGGTCACCGACATCGTTGGCACCTCGGAACACTTAGCGACCGAAGCGAAAGCAGCAAGCACCGCGGCCCAAGTCTCTAGTAAAGAGCTGTCGGTACAACAAAGCGAGATATCACAAATAGCGGCGGCGGTTCATGAAATGTCTGCTACCGCCACTGAAGTCGCTTCGAACGCAGAACAAACCGCCAGTGCAGCGAAAAGTTCAGCAGATAGCTGTGATGAGGGAAAACACATCATCGCACGTAACCAAAGCTCAATTGAAAGCTTAGCAGCAAATGTTGAGGATGCAGCAGGTATTATTCAAGAGCTTGAAAAAAACACTCAAGATATCAACGTCATTCTATCGACGATTCAAGGCATAGCCGAACAAACCAACTTATTAGCCCTTAACGCTGCGATTGAAGCTGCACGAGCTGGTGAACAAGGCAGAGGCTTTGCTGTTGTAGCCGATGAAGTACGAGTGTTATCACAGCGCACCCACAGCTCCACTGTTGAAATTCGCAATATGATTGAAACCCTGCAGCGCAACACTCAAAACGCAGTAACCACCATGAATGAAAACGAGGGCTTAGCTAAAATGGGCGTTGAAGATGCTCATGCAGCAACTAAAGCATTAGAGCGAATTACCGAAAGCATTACACATATCAGTGATATGGCGATTCAAATTGCTAGTGCAGCCGAGGAGCAAA
Source organism: Motilimonas sp. 1_MG-2023 (assembly GCF_030547455.1). Classification (NCBI taxonomy): domain Bacteria; kingdom Pseudomonadati; phylum Pseudomonadota; class Gammaproteobacteria; order Alteromonadales; genus Motilimonas; species Motilimonas sp. 1_MG-2023. The sequence goes on from NZ_JAUOPX010000002.1 coordinate 11,264, forward strand.
GCTCTGTAACAGAAGAAGTAAGTCGCAATACCCAAGCCATTAAGGATGTCTCTGATCAATTAAGCCATGAAGCAGAAACCTCTCTAGCTCGTGCTCAAGAGCTTAATCAAATTTCAACTCATTTAAATACTCAAGTAGGCAGTTTTAAGGTTTAATCTGGTTATCACTGAGTGGCGAGCATTTTAATGCCGCCACTTAGAAAAGTTTTACAAACTCCCACCTAGCTCAAATTAAACCGAGTTCACTGTTTATATACTCAACATACATCAAGCAATTAAAGTATGTTATGAGACATTACGCCATAGTATGTATTCACAGCGATGCGAACCTACTGCTCAATATGCAACTTAGCTTAAGCAGCTTAGCATCGCATTTTCATATCTTACTGTTTCGTGACGTGCAGCAAGCGAGTACTCATTTAACAAAAGATCAGCCTATTGCAATGCTGATCAGTGAACTCAGCCTACAAACACAGGCTTTTTTAGTCGCTCAAACGCAATTGCATTCCCCACCAAAATGCTTGGTATATAACCCTAATGATCCCGCATTATTGATTAACCTTATAAATCAAGGCAGAGTCGACCAGGTTCTCACTGCCGATCAAGTAAACCTGGAAACAGTTAAACGACAACTAAGCCAATTTTTGCAACAGAAAGATGAAATGCTGGCTCATTACGCTGATGTGTTAGATACCACTCAGCTAAAATCGGCTTCTATTCCACTGCAAGGGCAATTTTTAGATTACAGCCTGTATTCAGATAGTGAGTTATCTAACTTAGTCATCAACGCCCTATACAAAGTATTTAGTAACAATGATGAACACCATGTTTGTCGGAGATACAGCAAGAACCATTTGCTTACCCGAGAAGGTGAGCATAACAATGCCCTTTGGTTCATCGCTGATGGCGAAGTGCAGTTAAAAAAACATATTGCGGCAGGGCAAGAGCAAGAAGTCACCATCATGCGCGCAGGCTCTATGGTCGGCGGCATGTCCTTTATTACCGGTGAGCCCGCTTTTACTACCAGTATCACTTTAACGGGAACCGAAGTGATCAAACTAGAAAAAAGCCAATTCGCAACCCTAATGAAATCGAACAGTGAACTACTTGGGCCATTCACCCACTTATTACTCAGAAACTTTAATCGCCGCTTACAAAGTAGCATCATTACCAAGTTAAAATTACAATCCACCCTGCTGTCACTTGATGCCGCTCATGCACAGCTAGTTGAAACCGAAAAAATGGCTGTACTTGGGCAACTAGTAGCAGGTATCGCCCACGAACTGAATAATCCCGTCGCCGCAATACTGCGTGGTGCCGACACCTTAAAACTAAAAGTCCCCAACTTAGTCTCACAAGAAATTAGCGCCAACTTACGTCAGCTCGGCGCGGCTACGTTAAACAATGCAATGAAAATAACGCCCTTATCAACGGCCATTACTAGACAAAAAACTAAAGCAGCCATTCCGCTGTTTGGCTCAAATGCCTTGGCGCGCAAAGCGGTGCAAATGCAACTCGACAGCCCCGAGCAATTTGCTCAACATTTCGCCCCCCTTGGGTCTGAGTTAGCAGCAACCATCCAACAACTCGATACCTATTATTTAGTTGGTAACTTTCTCCGTAGTATTGATGTTTGCGCTAAAAGAATCGCAGACCTAGTAAAAGGGCTTAAACATTATGCTGGTCAAGATATCGAGCAAGCCGTCTTTTCCGATTTACATGAAGGGTTAGAAGAAACCTTAGTGATCTTTGAAAACAGGCTAAAATCTTATCAAGTGATTAAAGAATATGGTGAGCTACCTCAGGTTCAATGTCACCCGATCGAATTACAACAAATTTGGACTAATTTGATCGCCAATGCTATCGACGCCACTCAAGGCGAGGGGGAGATCAAACTTCACAGCTACACCATAAGCAAACAGCAAAAAGATTTTGTGTGTATCAGCATTGAAGACAATGGTATTGGCATTCCTGAAGATAAAAAGGCGCGAATATTTGAGCTTAATTACACCACCAAACGAGAAGGTAATTTTGGCCTAGGCATTGGCCTTACCGTTTGTCAGCAAATTGTAAAACGCCATCATGGCGAGATAAAGGTCATTAGCAACAATGAGGAACAATCTCACTTCACTCGGTTTGAAGTGTATTTACCCGTAATCAACCCCGATATTAAGCAGCGTTCCAGAGCAGAAAATGAGCAGGAGGCGTGATGAATAAGTACGTTTTACTATGTGTTGACGACGAGCGCGAAGTGCTCGACAGTGTATTAGCCGACCTTGATACCTTAGGTGACTTGTTCGATATTGAAGCCGCGCAAAGTGTCGAAGAAGCAAGAGAGCTATTAACTGAAATGCAACAGAACCAACAACAATTAGCATTAATACTCTGTGACCATATGATGCCCGGCACTCAAGGGGTCGACTTTCTTGTTGAGCTTAACCAAGATAAAACTCATAAGGCAGCTAAAAAATTACTGCTTACCGGCCAAGCAGGGCTTGAAGCCACAGTAGAAGCTGTCAACCATGGCGGCTTAGATTTTTACATCGCCAAACCTTGGCAAGGAGATGAGTTAGTTGCCCATGTACAAGAGTTACTTACTGATTTTATATTAGAAAATGAGCCTGACCTGATGCGCTACGCCCGCGGCCTTGACGCTGAAAAAATATTTAGTGCAATCCATGCTAGGCGCCAGAGCCTATAACTACCGTTTAGCAGCAGGGAACCAAAAAGGCCCCCTAAAAATGGCTTAAATTGTAATCAGTTAACTTCTGCCAATGCTCAACAATCAAATTGTTGAATTCGGCTGATAAAAGGTATGATAGCGCGGATATGTCCAGCGAATTAAGTATGAAGATGAGTATCCCGTTCTTTTTTGAAGCCGCAGAAAAGCGATTAGAACTACATTTAAAGACAACTACTAACACAGCTGAAAAAGTTAATTTATTGCAATACGCAGATGATTTCTGGCAACATCAGCTTAATCATTGTGGCGCAACAATTCTTACTCAGCTAAAAAATCCACACTGTCATGCTTATGTCTTATCGGAATCGAGCTTATTCGTTTTTCCACATCGGCTAATATTGGTGACATGTGGAAATTGTCCATTAGTGCAGACGGCTACCGCCCTGATTGAATATTTTGGCGTTGAAAACATCACTATCCTAGACTTTGAACGCCAACAAGAGCAGCAACCACAATATCAACTAAGCCAATTTGTACAAGACGCCCAGCAACTGTATGCCAAGCTAGGTGGAGCAGGCCATAGTCAAAATAGAAAATTTAGATATTTCACAGCGACAGCAGCACACTCAACAGCAACCAGCGAGAAACTACAGTTATCTAAACTAAAAGGGCCACATATTGCCGCTATTCAGAAAGGCCTGTTTAACAAATCAGAGCTACAACACAAATTAGGATTAAAGCAATTTGCAGCAAATTATCACCTGAATGATTGGTTATTTGAACCAATGGGCTATTCAGTGAATGGGCTTAATGGTAAGCAGTACTTTACTTTGCATTTAAGCCCAGAGGAAGAGTCTAGCTTTCTCAGCTTAGAAACAAATGATCGCCAGCTATCGCAGCGCTTATCGTCTTATTTACTGCAGCAGTTTTCACCGCTACAGTACAATACCACCTTAGCTAATTTGCAACGGCACACAGTGGCAGTAGATTAAATACCCATTCCACTTAAAGTGTTCATTAGATTACGAATTGCTTGACTAAGCTGGGGATGAGCTTGCTCAAAGTTAAGTAACTCTACTTCTAGCTGCTCTTCAACTTGTTGCTGAGGTGAATGACCCGTTTGAATGGCGAGGGATATTTCATCCGCTACTTGCCGTAAATTAGCTGCTGTGCACTCATCGGCTGGAAAAGCCTGCTTAATAGCTTGATCCAACTGCTCTAGATCTTGCGTTAGTTTTTGTTTCATCTTCTAACTCCTCAACCAGATATTGTTTCTATCATAGCTGTCAAATAGAATAAAAGTCTGCGACTATTCACAATAATAGGATTCACCTCAACTAACAAGACAGAGTGCGGTAATGCCCACACATTTATGCTCTAACTCATGCTTAAATATTAGCTAGAAACGCTATCATATACCCTTTAATTAGCTTCATTTGATCAATCGCCATAAATAAAACTATCAATATAGGTCAAAAAACATTGTTTATTTGTTTGAAAATAATCAAAAATAGTAGGTTCTTACCTGAGGGAGAACTTGGCTTTCCCTTTACTTTGTTCGATGAGTCCAGAAGAGAGCACTAAAGTGAGCCTGACATCAAAACCATCTGCAGATCGTCCCCACTTTGTAAAGTGGTTAACGCCACTGGTGATCCTCGGACTCATGCTATTACTTAGCCTGTTTTTCTCGATATATCAGCTTAACTACAATAAAACCTTACAAATACAAAACTACCAATTTCAAAATAATGCAATGGCGCAACGCTTAAGTGTCGACTTAGAGCAAGGTAATGTCGGTAATGCTGTTAACCAAACCAATAACCTAGTCCAAGATAAACGCATTACCAAGATGGTTATTTTTGATCAACAACTCAATCAAATCCATTCTTGGCCTTTTAGTCAAAAAACACCGCCGCCAAACTTAAACCAAGATACGTCATTGCTGCAAAAAGACTACTGGCTAAAACAAGATATTGTTTTTAATGGCAGGATAAAAGGCTATCTATACACGCAAATTTCTTTTGAGGATGCATTATTTCATGCTCAGAAGAGCCTCTACTTTGGTTTTGTGCTTAGTTTATTATTTACTTTCTTAAGCATGTTTTTTATTTCCTGTCATCAACGCTTCTATCGCCAATTTGTTCAACAGTTGGCTTTCCTGATGCGAGAGTTTAAACCTAATGCTGGCACCCACCCAAAAGCACACAAATACTACCCACTGGAAATGTTTCAACAGGATTTTGAAGCATTATTACAAGAAGTTAAAACCAGAGAAATGTATCAAAATGAAACCGTGGCTCAATTAGAGAAGCGTAAAGCCTTTGCTGAAACAATCATAGAAACGGTGCAACATAGCTTAGTGGTACTGGATAAGACTTTATGTATCAAACGCGCTAACCAAGCTTTCTATAATTTAATTGAAGATCAAGAAGATGATATTATCGATCTATTCTTGCCTGAGTTCATCCCGCAAATTTTGGAACAAAAAAATGATCTCGAGCTCATCTTTAGTGGTGAACACAATCAATACAGCAACCAGTTGACGCTGACCGTCAACAACAAAACAAAACATATTCGCTTTACAGCTACCCGCCTCAATCAAATAGGCCATGCCAGCCAATTACTGCTAGCATTAGAAGACATTACCAGCGAAATAACATCCGCGAGACAAACTCAGTTAGCCGCAAAAATGTTCCAAGCGAATCGCAACGCCGTATTGATTTTAGACCGCCGTAATTTTGTGCAAATGAGCAACCCAGCCATGCTCAAATTACTTCAGCTGCAGAATAAAAAAACGAACCAAGAGATCAGAGGAGAGCTACAACAAATTATCCCTGATCCGCTCCAATTAAAGATACTAAACAATATTCTCAGCCAACCGAAAAATTGGCAGAGCAAAGAAATGTTAACTATCAATAATGTGAAAATTCCATTCGAAATTAACTACACCGCGATTTTTGATAAAAGAGGGGAAAAAGAGTACAGCATTTTACAACTTATCGATCTGCGAGATAGCTATCAAATAGAGCGACTAGAGAAGCTAGCCTTACATGATGAACTAACTGGCCTACCTAATCGCGCTCACTTGATGCAAAGCTTAGAGCGCACTCAAATAAACCATCAACATAAACAGCAAAACTACGCTGTCGCCTTTTTAGATTTAGATGGCTTCAAACAAGTTAATGATACCTATGGTCATGATGCGGGTGACTTGTTACTGCAACAAACTGCCAAACGCCTGCGTGACAATATTAGGCAAACCGATCTTGCCGCACGACTAGCAGGCGATGAATTTGTACTGGTATTAAAACATTGTCATAGTATTGAAGTGTTACAAAAGCTAGCACAAAAACTTTTGACCGCACTCACCCAACCTTGTCGTAAAGGAAAGGCTGAGTTTTCTGTATCTGCAAGTATAGGTATATTCTTTGTAACCCGTGATACCTTGCATATGGACATCAACCAGCAACTGAAGCTGGCCGACGAGGCCATGTACCAAGCGAAACAAGCGGGTAAAAATCAGGTTATTATCCGCTAATCAGATACAAGCAAAGGATAACAGGCTACTTTTATTCGATATGCTCATCATCGACTTGTTGGCCCTTTATTTTTTGAATCCCCCAAATATAAAGAGGGAATGCAATAATCATGACTCCTGCAGTAGCAAGCCAATCTAACTCAGGATCTGAAATAAAGCCTTGTCCAGCATAAATAATGACTAATACCGCTAGCCAGTAAGCAATGCGTAAAACTTGTCCGAAGTGAGAGTCTGTTACTTTTCTTAATCGCATAACACCTTCCTATGCACGCTCAACAGGGAACGCTATCACTTGCTCAATATGCTCAGCACCTAAAGCAAGCATAATTAAACGATCAACCCCCATCGCCACCCCAGCACAAGGAGGCAAGCCATGCTCTAAACCCGCTAACAATAAATAATCAATTGGCATTTCAGGCTTACCTGTTATTCGGCGCAGTGCATTATCCCCCTTGAAACGCGACAATTGCTCTTTTGCGTCAGTTAACTCATGAAAACCGTTAGCAAGTTCAATCCCCTTATAATAAACCTCAAAACGCTCTGCTACCCGGTTATCAGGCTCATGCAGTCTTGCTAGCGCGGCTTGAGAAGCGGGAAATTGATAAATAAAACAAGGTTCATCTTGGCCAATCTGTGGCTCAATCACCATACAAAACAGTAATTGTAACAAGGTGTCACGACTGTTTTCATTGGCAGCAATCTCGCTAAAACCTTGTTCACTCGCCACTTGTTTTAGCTCAGCCAAGTCAGCTGCTAAGGGGTCAAACTGTAAACATTGCTCAAAAACTTGCTGATAAGTTAAACGCGTAGCAACATCACAGTGTAAAACGAGGCGTAATAGTTGCTCAACTTCATCCATCAGTTCAAGGTCGTCAAAACCAGGCCGGTACCATTCCAACATAGTGAATTCAGGGTTATGAAAACGCCCCGATTCTTCATTTCGAAATGCCTTACAAATTTGGTAAATTGGGCCAGCTCCCGCTGCTAATAATCGTTTCATATGAAACTCGGGAGATGTTTGCAAATACAAGGTTTCGCCTACGGCCGCTCCTGGACCAACATATTGACTTGTAAAAGGAAATAAATTGACGTCTGTAATGCTTGCTTGACTCATGGCTGGCGTATCGACTTCAAGTACATCTCGCTCAGCAAAAAACTGGCGGATTTGAGCCATTATCTGCGCCCGCTGTGCCAACGCCGACATCGATGTAGTTGGAAACCAGTTCATCCTTTATCCTTATATATATATGAACGCCAAATCCGATCGTCAAACTAATGTGCGTGCTCATGTTCGTGTTCATCTAGGCTGACACCAAATCGCGTAAATAACTCAGCACTTGGGCTTTGCTCATCTTCTGCGCCAGCCAAATAGCGCAAGTGCTCCCAAGTCAAAGCATAGGCTAACGCTAAACGTTGCTTACGTTTCAGCTTAAGGGTAGAAGTGGGTAACACTTGGCTGCCACTATATTGTTGCAGCTCTTCAATGGTATTAACAAAGCGCAATCCCTTTACTTGCAACCCTTGACGCACACGCCAAGACTGTTGCTCAAAATGCTGTAACACTGACCAAAAACGATAGCCTGTTTCTGCATCATTCAACTTAGCCGCTTGCTGGATATCATGTTCAAAAGAGCCTGATGCTTTACCTTCTTTAATCAAATAAGCCGCTAGCTGCTCTGCTAAAAATGCCTTACCGACACCAAAAATCAGCTCTTGTGAAACGCTCGAGCCGTCTCCCATTGAATCAAAAAATTCCTGCCATGCTGCCATTTTGGTTCCTCATTCTATTTTTTTTCCGCAATATTGCGCTGCTGTAAGGCCACGCGCAATTGTGCGGGGCCCGTCACCTGATCAACAAACTGCTTTAATTGTACTTTAGTTTTTTCAAGTTGTTTAAGCTGTTGCTTTAGCTGTTGTTCAACAGGTGTATTACTATGGCCAAATCGTCGCCAAGCCCACATTTTAGGAGTATCCGCTATCAATGTCTGCTGGTAAATCTGACTTAATTGCACACCTTGTTGTTTTAGCCATGTAGCAAGGTCGTTAGACGTAACTTGATCAAGGGTGGTTTGAGTATCGCCATGTGACTGATACAAGCGTAACAATGTGAGTACATCGCGGTTTTTTTTCGCGTCAGCTAATTGTTGCATTAACACTTGTTTGACTTGCTTGTCTGTTTCATTTGGCTCTTTATCAGGGTGTAATAAGCTAGCTAAGCGCTTATAGATTTTGGCGATTTTTTTATTTTTAAACAATCTGTCCGCCAGCTCAGTGTCATCCTGTTTATTTGCTGTGTCTTGGCTTTCACTGTCATGGGAGCCTTCAGCTTCCTCTCCTTGGTTGCAGTCATCTAAAACTGCTTGCAAGCCATCGGGTTGCGCCATTAATTCCAGTAGTAAGCCGGTATCAAATCGTGTCTCAACACCCGTTAGCTTTACGAGTAATTGCTGCAAATTAGCTAAGGTCTGACCATCTGGAATGCCACCTTTACGCTGACAATATCCCAAAAACGTTTCAGTAAGCTCTCGCCATAACTGTTGCTCTTGATCTTGAGGAATAAATACATGCTCACCCAATGTCGTGATATCTTGTATTAGCCAAGTAACTAGCGTCTGGTGCTCTTGGTCTACTAAGCTTTTGTCGGCAACAAAACCAATTAAATGGGTGAGTTGCTGACACTTTAGTTGCAACAAAGCTTGCTCAGCGGGCCCCAGTTCCTCCATAAAGCCTTGATAAATCAAATCGGCATCTTGCCCTAATTGCTGCTGGTGTTGAGCAATTTCAGATACTTGCTGAAGTAGCAATGGCACTTCGGGATCACTAAAACCGACCAATTCAGTGCTATTTTCAGGTATCGAAAGGGAGGCAGGGGCTTGAGGATCCACAACATTGGGCATAGTAAACTGGGCTTAACTTGCTGAGAAAAGGTACGTAATGGTAACGGAGAACTAGGTAAGACAAAAGCTTAGAGCAATTAAAGAAGCGCCGCCACTGATAAGTGGCGGTGTAAATTAGATAACTTAGGCAACAACACGATCACTGCGTTTTAACATGGCATAACCTAAACCTGTCACTAAGGTGCCCGCTGCTATCGCGACCAAGTATAATAAGGCTGGACTAATTGCACCTGGGATCAACAACACAAACAAACCACCATGAGGCGCCATTAATTTTGCGCCAAACAACATAGATAACGCCCCCGTTAATGCGCCACCAGCCATGCAACAAGGGATCACCCGCATTGGATCTTTAGCTGCAAACGGAATCGCCCCCTCAGAGATAAAGCACAAGCCCAAAACAAAAGAAGCTTTACCGGCTTGTAGTTCGTTATCAACAAATTTCGATCTCGCTATAAAAGTGGCTAAGCCCATGCCAAGTGCAGGGACCATGCCCGCCGCCATAATCGCAGCCATCGGTAAATAAGTTTGCGAAGCCAATAAGCCGACACCAAAGGTATAAGCCGCTTTATTAACGGGTCCACCTAAGTCAAAGCACATCATCGCCCCCAATAACACACCTAATAGAACGGCATTAGTTGAGCCCATATTATTCAAAAACTCAGTTAATCCCGACATCATGGCGGCAACAGGTCCACCGACCACATAAATCATTACTAAGCCAGTAACTAGCGTCGCTACTAAAGGAATAATTAAAATCGGTTTCAATGCTGCCATCGAATCTGGTAACGAAATTTTTTCCGCTAAAAATTTGGCACAATAACCCGCTAAAAAGCCAGCCACGATCCCGCCTAAAAAGCCGGCCCCAATACTGCTGGCCAACATGCCACCAATCAAACCTGGTGCCAAGCCTGGGCGATCAGCAATAGAAAAGGCAATAAAGCCAGCCAAAACGGGGATCATTAACGCAAACGCCGAACCACCACCGATAGTCATTAACGCTGCGGCCAATGTCCCTTCTTCTTTGAATGCCTCAATGCCAAACACAAACGAAAGAGCAATCAGTAACCCCCCCGCAACCACCAGCGGTAGCATGTGTGATACACCTGTCATTAAATGCTTATAAACACTGGACTTTTCATTATTACTGTTACTTTGAGAAGAGCTAGCGCCAGCTTGATGTTGGTATACATCAGCTGTAAAAGCTTTTTTAATTTCTTGCTCGGTTTTTTTCAACGCCAGACCAGTGCTGGTCTTATATAGTTTTTTACCTTGGAATCGAGCCAAGTCCACTTCAATGTCGGCAGCAATAATCACGAAATCAGCTTGGGTAATATCGTCTTCTGTCAGTTGATTTTTTGCCCCCACCGAGCCGCGGGTTTCAACTTTAATCTGATGACCTTGCTTTTGGCCTTCAGCAAGTAAGGCCTCTGCCGCCATAAAAGTATGAGCGACGCCTGTAGGACAAGCCGTGATCGCAACAATACGAGCCTGATTATTCATCGATGTCTTTGCTGTGTCGTTGTTTGACACCACAATTTGCGATTGTGCTAGCGGCTTGGCTTGCTCTTTAGCAAGGGCTAAGTAAGCGTTGGGATCTTCAAAACAAGCCTCAACACTGGATTGATAAACATTTTTACCAACGAAGCGAGTTAAATCGAGCTCAACGCTCGCCGCAACAATCACTAAATCAGCTGCCGCTATCTGTGCTTGAGTAAGCGGAGCAACCTCACTGACTTGGCTATGGCACTCTACACTGACTGACCAATTAAGAGTTTTGGCAGCTTGCTCTAACAGTCCTGCCGCGATAAAGCTGTTGGCGATACCATTATGGCAAGCGGTAATAATTGCAATATTCATATTTATTATCCTTCTATGACCAGATCCATCGGATCAACCAATTTAACTTGTTCTAGTAATGGCATTAATTGTGATAAATCATCAATCCCAACCCCCACTTGACTAACGGCGAGCGCGGCTAACGCAGTAGAAAAAGATAAGGTTTGCGATTTTGGCCAAGCATTTAGCTCACCCCAGCATAGCCCGGCAACTAAGGTATCGCCTGCTCCCACAGTGCTGACTAGCTCAACCTTAGGCGGTAATGCGGCTAAACAGCCTTGTTCGTCAAACCACAATAGGCCTTGCTCACCGAGAGACACCACCACATTGCGACAGCCTTGTTGCTGCAAAGCTTGACCCGCTTCAGACAAACTGGCTATATCGATTAAAGGGAGTTGAGTGAGCTCTCGTAACTCAGTCTCATTCGGTTTGACTAAAAAGGGTTGAGCTTGGATCCCTTGTGCCAGAGCTTGCTGACTACTATCGAAAAATACTTTACAGCCTAATTGGTTTAATCGAGCTACTAAGCTGCCACACTGACTTGGCGAAACCCCTTGAGGTAGACTGCCTGAAATAACAAAAATCCGATGGCTGTCAGCCAGCTTGATCAGTTTCGCGACTAATACTGCAAACGCGGCATCATCAATTTGCATACCAGGGAAGTTAACATCGCTTACCTGACCATCTTGCTCAACCAGCTTTACGTTGATTCGAGTTGCACCTGGTACTCGAATAAACGCATCTTCAATCCCACTGCGTAGAAACAAGTCAGCGAAAGGGGCATCATTTTCTTTCCCCAAAAAGCCAGTCACTGTAACTTGCGCACCTAGCTCAGCCAACACCTTAGCCACATTAACGCCTTTGCCAGCAGGGTGAAGCGTGGCTTGCTTAACTAAATTGACTTGGCCAAGTTTTAGCTCTGCAAGTGAGCCGGTTAAATCCAGAGCCGGGTTCAAAGTAACAGTTACAACAGATAAATTAGTGTTCATGCATGCTCTCCCCTAACCCTTGCTCGATGGCTTCACCTAACGCAGCCAGTGCTGCTTCAGCATCATCACCGTCAGCGGTAAAAGTTAAACGATGACCGCACTTAACCCCTAACGTCATTAGCTTCATTAAACTTTTGGCGTTTGCACTTTTACCTTCACTATCCAGATTAGTAATTTGGATGGTGGCATTAAATTTTTTCGCCACGCTTACTAGCAGCGCCCCCGGACGAGCATGTAAACCATGTGGGTTCTTAACGGTAAAGGTTTCACTGATACCTTTAGCTGGTGCTTGAGTAAGCAATTGAATAATTTCTGATTCTGAGCCATTCAGCAGTGACTCTAGGGAGCGCGAGGCGATTAAATTAATTAACAAAGATAAATTGTTAGCATGTAAATCATTGCAACTGGCAATACAAAGTAAACCTAACAAAGGCTTTTCAGCTTCGATTAAGGGCGCCTGCGGTGTAACAAATGATATCGCCGTTTCAGCCACGCCAGCCTTAGCACTGCTCAGCCATAACCCCTGTCCTAAATAAGTAGGCTCGTTAGTGATGACCTCTGCAACAAAAGCTTTATCCACATAGTGTTTGTTCTTGAGTAAACCGGCAGCGACTGCGCTAAGCTGCAATAAATCCGCAGCGTTAAATTTTAGCTTAATCAGATCTACTTCAACATGAGTTTGCAATTGTTGCTGCCCACTTAGCAGCTGAACCAGCGCACTCTCATCTTTAGCTTGTTGTAATGCAGCCTCAACACCATCAGCGCTTAACACCTTAGTGAGCTGTTTTAAGATCGCCAGATGCTGATCAGACTGAGCAGCAATACCGATGGCTAAGTAGACTGTGTTGCCATCTCCCCAGTCAACACCATCAGGAAAGTGATGAAGTAAAACGCCCGTTTGCTTAACCTGGTCGCGGGTATCTGTCGTGCCATGTGGGATCGCAATACCACTACCCAAAAATGTCGAGCTTTGTCGCTCACGCGCTAGCATGCCTTCAATGTAACCCTCAGCGACATAGCCCTGCGCTATGAGCCCTTTTGCTATGGCCGTGATCGCTTGCTGTTTATTGTCAGCTTGCTGCGCCATCACTATGTCTTTTTGGCGAATAGATAGCATTGTCCACCTACCTTGTCGTATTTGCTGATAAAGGTGAAACGATTCAGCAAATAGGGAAAAAATAATTCAGCTGGTATTATTTTACCATCAGCTGAATCGGTTCAGTTGACATACTGAAACGATTCAGCGACAATTGCAACCACTTTTTATTATAGAATCAAAAAACATGTTTATTTTTTGATTCCCGTTGGGATGTGTTCATGATGAAGTTAGAGCAAATCGCAAAATTAGCGGGTGTATCACGTACTACCGCCAGTTATGTCATTAATGGCAAAGCACAGCAGTATAGGATCAGCGAAAAAACCCAACAAAAAGTCATGGCTGTCGTTAATCAACATAACTACACACCTAACTACGCAGCGAGCTCACTACGAGCAGGGAATAGCCGTACGTTTGGGCTCATTATTCCTGACCTAGAAAATGCCAGCTATGCCAAGCTAGCCAAGTTACTTGAACGAGATGCACGAAAGCTTGGTTACCAGCTTATTATTTCGTGCTCAGATGATGATATCGAAACAGAAATACAGGTGGCAGAAAACCTACTAAGTAGACGTATTGATGTGCTCTTAGTCGCCAGTTCACTGCCTGCGGAGCATCCCTTCTACCGTCAAGCTCTCAACAAAGGAATTCCCATCGTTGCCTTAGACAGAGCCATGGATGACGAGGTATTTGCCAGTGTAATTAGTGAAGACTTAGAAGGCGCGTTATCCCTTTGTCAGACCTTACTAACACCCCATACTCGCTCAATCGGCTTAATTGGTGCCGTGCCTGAATTAGTCGTATCAAAAGAGCGACAACAGGGTTTTGATAGTGCCATTAAGCAATGCCCACAAAAGATTAAGGTGCAATATTCCTATGGCGATCATTTTAGCATTGAGCAGGGCAAATTATTAATGCAAACATGGATCGATCAACAGCAAATCCCCGATGCAATATTAGTCACCTCTTATACCCTGTTTGAAGGCGTGCTGGATTGCGTGTCTGCCTATCCAGAAATATTGGCAAACACTCGCTTTGCGACCTTCGGCGATCATAGATTATTAGATTTTCTGCCAATGAAAATTCAGTCCTTACCATTACAGTTAGAAATAATTGCCGAAAAAGCGCTTTATTTAGCGATGCAAGCCAGTAAAAACTATTATCAAGTAGGTATTGAAATTGTCCCTCGGCGGTTGATTACGCGGGGGGAAATCCCAAACAAGCTAAACTAAACGCTGATTACACGAAATTAAGTTTCTGACAAGTTTTGTCCTCGGTAGAAGCAATATGCGGATTGCTGCTGCGGTTTAGCACTATACATAGCTTGATCTGCTGCTTTAAGTAGTTCAGTAAACTGCTTGCCGTCATAGGGAAAAATACTGATGCCAATGCTGCAGCCGACAGCCAGTGGTTGCCCTAAATACTCAATCGGTTGCGTCAGTGCTTCCATGATACCTTGAGCTTTATTTCCAACTTCTTCTTTCTTAGATATCAAATCCAACCAAACCACAAATTCATCACCACCGAGTCTGCCAAGTAAGTCAGACTCCCTAATCAGTCCTTTCAATCGTTCAGCGGTCACCGTCAATATAAAGTCGCCAACATCATGGCCGTGGGTATCATTAATTTCTTTAAATTTATCGAGATCGATAAATAGCATCCCTGCCATTGAATCGGTGCGACGATCCCGTGCTAACGCAATCTTAACTTGGTTTTCAAATGCTCTGCGATTGTAAAGTCCAGTGAGATCATCATGCTCCGCTAAAAAACGTAATCTCATGTGTTGAGATCTAAGCTGGCTAGTTTGCTGCTCAACCTCATATTGTAGTAAGTCTCGTTTTATCGTGGTTTTTTCTAATGAACCTTTCATTTGATTGAAATATTCAGCCAACTGAGTAAATTCATCTTTTTGGCTTGGGCACAAGCGACTACTTAAATCCCCTTTTGCTAAATCGTTCATACCATGATGCAGCATAGTAAAGCCCACTTTGAATCGTCTTAATGTAGCGTATGCAAATACCGCTAGAACGATAGCTATTATTAACAATGTAATGCCATTCAAATAAAGTAACTGCAAGGTGACCCGCTGCGCCTCATTAATGGCTTTTTGGTGTAAACGGTACAAATCTTCAGTCATCCCTTGAATGGTCATATTAAATCTAGCTTGAAGCATACTTTTAGCATGAGGTTGCTCTAGTGATCGCCCCAACCGAGAGCTTGCCACGTTCATTTCTAATAACGCTCCTATAGTGGCATTCATTCGTTGTAAATTAAGTAACTCCAATGGCTGTAAATCTGACTGGATATGAGTTAGTACTAGCTTTTCAGCTAGCGCTTGCTGGGTACGTTGCGCCTGCTCAAAACCAGATTGATCTTCGTATTCATGAAACTGCCAAAGGTGGCTACGCAAAATATCTAGATTTAACTGTAACTGCATAATATGTTGCAGCTCTTTATTTACTTCAGTTTGATGTGAATGGAGTCGAAACAAAGAAAAAATGACAGCAAAAATCAAACCCATAGAGAGTAGGGATAAAATTAATAAACGCCGAGAGATGATTAAATTCACTTGTGCTCCAATGGCTCATCTAATAACGCTAATGACTTGCCGTCTAAAAACATAGCACGAAAATTTGGCACTTCAGCGCCCGTAATTAGTTGCCGATCTAGTGCCCAGCGAGCTTGAGTATGAAGATTTGATAGCAGAGAATTGCCTAAAGACAAACGAAATAAATAGTCTTGCCAAGACCAATTTAACTGACGAAAAGAAATACCTAATGTTTCACTGACGAGCGTTTGGCTTTGCTTAGGATGCGTGATGAGATAAAGGTTCGCCTGCTCAAGCGCCGCTAGAATGCCTGAGATTGCTTCTGGCTTTCTATGCTTACCAGCTAAACCAATGAGATTAAAAGATAAGTTATAAACGCCACGACTTGGCAGCTGCTCAACTTGCTCTGGCACCGTATTGGTAAGCTCATAACCATACGGCTCCCACACCGCAATGGCATCCACCTCAGTCAGTAGCAACGCCTCCACTAACTGGGTTGGTTTATAATAAACACGCTCCACCGAACTCGAATCGATACCGTTTAAAATGAGTAAGCTATCAAGAAAAAATTCACTAGCACTGGCTTTAACCACCCCCACTTTTTGACCTTCAAGTGAGGTTAAATTTACAATCCCTCCCCCCTTTAAAGTAAGCAGTTTTACATCATTGTCTGATTCAACAAATGAAGAAATCAACCTAAGTTCAGGCTGAGTGAAGCTATTAAACATAAATACCGTTTCGGATGCTGTCGCAAAGTCTACTTCGTGATTAAGTAACATTTCCATGCATTTATGACCACCAAAACAGGGCACTAAAACGACCGCTAAATCTTGTTGTGAAAATAAACGCTTACTCTGTGCAATAAAAAAAGGTGAAGAAAGCGGCGTTTGTGAAACGGCAATACGAATAATTGGCGCATTAGAAGGTTCACGAAGCGAATCAGAGCCAATAGCACGCCCATCAACTAACCACCACAATAGCGCTGCAAGCAAAACGATTCCCAACAATGTTGTGGCGACTTTTATCATCCGTAAATTCTGTCTTGATTCATCAATAAACTAGAGTGTAGTCAGAATTCCCTTTATGTTCCCCTTGATAGAACTATTAATTGAAATTATCAACCACAAGTTCTATGTCAACGCACATTCTCTGCCTCGACCTTGTTCATAAATGCACCAACAACAAACCGTCACACAGATCACAGAGTAAAGATAGTTTAATCACTAAAGGCCGATTCATGATTCAAGTTATGTTGATTTCAACTAACTTTATTTTGTTTTCTTTGATTCTGAGAGCCCCGATAAAAAAACTTTAATCAATTGTTTTGAAATAAGAAAAATTCATCAATTTCGTTCATTTCAGAAACAGTTTTTGATCAAGATCATCTCTTAGCGCAAGGAAGAGAGGATCATCAACAAATATAAAGTAATCACTCCTTAGGAGGTCAATGTGGAAATCATAAAAACGGACGTTGCAATTATTGGTGCAGGAGGAGGTGGTTTACGCGCCGCCATTGCCGCGGCAGAAGCGAATCCAGAATTAGAAATTGCTTTGATTTCTAAAGTTTACCCAATGCGCAGCCATACTGTCGCCGCCGAAGGAGGGGCCGCAGGCGTAGTTCAAGAGCACGATTCTCTCGACAACCACTTTAACGATACCGTCTCTGGCGGCGATTGGCTTTGTGATCAAGATACTGTCGAATACTTTGTCGAAAATGCCACTCGACAGCTTACTCAGCTAGAGCATTGGGGTTGTCCTTGGAGTCGTAAGGAAGATGGTAAAATCAATGTTCGTGCCTTTGGCGGAATGAAAATTGAGCGCACTTGGTTTGCTGCCGACAAGTCTGGCTTCCACATGCTTCACACCTTATTTCAAACTTCAATAAAGTATCCCTCAATCAAGCGATTTGATGAGCATTTTTGTCTCGATTTATTAGTATTTGATGGCAAGGTACAAGGGGCTGTACTACTTGATATTGCAGAAGGGATTACCCGTGTGATCCATGCTAAAACCGTGATTGTTGCCACCGGCGGTGCAGGCCGCGTTTACACATATAACACCAATGGTGGCATAGTTACGGGTGATGGCATGAGCATGTGTTACCGTCACGGCGTCCCACTACGTGATATGGAGTTTGTGCAGTATCATCCTACCGGATTACCTGGCTCAGGCATTTTAATGACGGAAGGCTGTCGCGGCGAAGGCGGCATTTTGGTCAATAAAGACGGCTATCGCTACTTACAAGATTACGGCTTAGGGCCGGAAATACCCGTAGGTAAAACTAAGAATAAACACATGGAGCTTGGCCCGCGCGATCGCCTTAGCCAATGCTTTTGGCAAGAACAGCAACAAGGCCGTGTTATATCAACTAAGCGTGGCGATGTCGTTCACCTTGATTTACGCCATCTTGGCGAAGAAAAAATTAACGAACGCTTACCTTTCATCCGTGAATTAGCAAAAGCCTATGTCGGTGTTGATCCTGTTCATGAGCCCATTCCTGTTCGTCCTACTGTGCATTACACCATGGGCGGTATTGAAACCGATGCTAAAACTGCAACCCGCTTACCGGGCTTATATGCTGTTGGTGAATGCGCCTCCAGCGGCTTACATGGTGCCAATCGTTTGGGCTCAAACTCATTAACAGAACTGGTTGTGTTTGGTGAAGTCGCAGGCCAACAGGCCGCTAAATTCGCGCAAGAAAATAAGCACAGTGCAATAGCTAAAGTGCGGGATGCGGCAAAAGCAGTTATTGATAAAGCAGAAGCCTTATTACACAGCGAGGGGACTGAGAGCATAGCCAATATCCGTCGAGAAATGGGCGATTGCATGGAGGCGGGTGTCGGTATTTATCGCACTGAAACATCGATGCAACAAGCAATAGACAAATTAGCGGAACTAAAACAGCGGTATAAAAACATTAAGATCAGCGACAAGTCTAGTGTCTTTAATACCGAGCTGTTATACGCCATTGAGCTAGGCTACCTACTTGATACTGCTGAAGCTATGGCTCATAGCGCTATTTTACGCAAAGAATCCCGTGGCTCTCATCAACGTATTGACGGTTATGAAAAACGCGATGATGAAAACTATCTGACCCATTCACTGGCTTTTTATAACCCAGATAAAGCCCCCACTATTGACTATGCCAGTGTCACCATCACAAAAAGCCAACCAGCTGAGCGAGTTTATGGCGCCGCCTCAGACGCGCAAGATGCAGCTAAAGCAGCAGAGGTGAAGCATGACTAACCCAATAATCGAAATTGACATTTTACGTTATCGGCCAGAGCAAGATACGACGCCGTTTATCCAAACTTATAGCATTCCATACGACGAAGAAATGTCGATCTTGGAAGCCTTGCAATATATTAAAGATGAACTTGATGGCAGCATTAGCTTTCGCTGGTCTTGTCGGATGGCAATTTGCGGTAGCTGCGGCATGATGATCGATGGCGTACCTAAGCTGGGTTGTAAAGCTTTTTTACGTGACTATTACCCTAATAAAATCAAACTTGAACCACTGGCCAACTTTCCCATTGAGCGGGATTTAGTCGTGGTGATGGATGATTTTATTAAAAAACTTGAAAGTATTAAGCCATATATCATTCCAGCCCAAGAGAAATCCATTGATGATGGTGAATACATTCAAACCCCAGAGCAGATGGCTAAATATAAGCAGTTTTCCATGTGTATTAACTGCGGATTATGTTACTCGGCTTGCCCGCAGTATGCCCTTAACACTGAATTCACGGGACCAGCGGCGTTAGCTTTATTGGCACGTTACAACCGTGATTCACGCGATGCCGGCAGCGCCCAGCGCATGGAAATAGTGAATGCGGAAGAAGGCGTTTGGGGTTGTACCTTCGTTGGTTACTGCTCGCAAGTGTGTCCAAAAGGTGTCGATCCGGCGGCCGCCATCCAGCTATTTAAAGTCGAAAGTGCCAAAGATTACCTGATTGGTATGTTTAAACCAGATTAAAGGGTGGTGACATGAAGCGCACTTCAAACAAACGTAAACCCTATCAGCGCGAGTTAGCCGTTGTTAGTTCGGTTAGTATCCTTAGAGCAAGGAGCACTGTATATGGGTAATACAATGAGTAAAAGTAAACCCTATCAGCGTGAGTTAGCCGTTGTTAGTTCGTTAGTATGCTTAGAGTAAGGAGCACTGTATATGGGTAATACAATGAGTAAAAGTAAACCCTATCAGCGTGAGTTAGCCGCTGTTAGTTCGGTTAGTCCGTCTCAACTAAGGAATACAGTATATGAATAATCCAGCAAGTAAACGTAAACCCTATCAGCGTGAACTGCCCGTGGATTGGTGGTTGAAACATGCTTTCTATACTAAATATATGATTCGTGAAGGAACCAGTATCGCCATCACTATTTACAGCTGTATCTTGGCATGGGGTTTATTACGACTATCCCAAGGGCCTGAGGCTTGGCAAGGATGGCTTAATGCTCTACAGCACCCTATTGCCGTCCTGTTTCATATTCTCGCTTTAGCATTCGCTCTATATCACACGGTAACTTGGTTTGATTTAGCTCCAAAAGCCGCCGATATTTGGCTCAAAGGAAAGAAGCTAGATGATAAATTCATCGTCATCGGCCATTACGTAGGCTTTGTCTTAGCAACCTTGGCCGCTCTGATAATTATTACGCTATAGGAGGCGTTATGAGTCATACCGATTCAACTAAATTAAAGCGCTCTCACGAGCCCGTATTTTGGGGATTATTTGGCGCTGGTGGCATGCTCACCGCCTTTTTAACGCCAGTAATGATACTAATTACCGGTATTTTAGTGCCATTGGCTATTATTAGCCCAGAAGCACTTAACTATGAGCGTGTACATGGTTTTGCTACCTCTTGGTACGGTGCGGCTATTTTATTGGTACTGATCGCACTACCACTCTGGCATACCTTACATCGTATTTTTCACGGCTTACACGATATTGGTGTTAAACGGGGGCGAGATTGGCAACAAGTGATCTGTTATGGCGCCGCTTTTGCTATCTCAGTTTTTGTCTTTACCTTGCTACTTCAGATGCTTTAATTAACACAAAGCTCAATTACCTCCTTTTACACAGTAAAGTCCAAGGCTTTGGGCTTTACTGCCGTACTTATCATGTCAAAAATAAACTATAACCAACTGTTTAAAATATAGTTTTCAAACATTAATTTAATTTAATCTCTATAGGTAAGTTTTTTTGCGCTAAAAACTAAGCAACTTTGTTTTTAGGGTATATGCTATTGAGAGTGGCCAATAAGTAGTAATGAAATTATGAATGATTCTCAAGCTAATGTTTTTACTTTTAACGTTAAGGCAGACACTGGGCAGGATCCCCTTGCACAACCGCATTCTCAAATGACTAAACGCTTAAGTGCGCTATATGAAATCTCTGAACTTGGTAAAACTGTGTTGCCATTAAATCAGGTTTTTCACGCTTTCCATCAAGCCCTAAAAAAAGCCCTTTATGCCGATAACATGTTATTAGCACTGTATAATTCTGAACGTAGTCATATCCATATACCCTATTTCGTTGATCAGGCTGACGAAAATAGCGAATTTACCGGTTTGATACCCGCGAGAGAGTTTATTGAATCGACCTTGGTTGGCTATATTTTTCGCCGCAAGCAAGCTTTTCTAGCGGATAGTGAAAAACTACAAAGACTGAAAGAATCCGGTGCTATCACCTTTCGAGGCACGCAAAGCGAGAGCTGGCTAGGTTTGCCTTTAGTATTTCAAGATGAATTACTAGGTGTGTTAGTGCTACAGAGTTACGACCCTGCAAAACTATATAAAAATGAGGATTTAGAGTTTTTAAACTACGCAGGTAATCAGCTGTCAGCGGTCCTAGGCTATCAATTGGCACAAACATCACACAACGCTTATGTTGAGCAGCTTGAAGATCTAATTGATTGGCAAATAGATGAAATAAAACATATCAGCAAAAAAGCGGTGAAATTAGAAGCCTTTCAAAAGGCAGAAACGAGCCCGAGAGCAATGAAGGAAAAAGTAACGCATTAACGCTCGCCATAAAGCAATCAATAGGCAATAAAAAAAGCGGAAAACATTCCGCTTTTTTGTTGTCGCCAAGAAATTACTTAACGCGACCTACATATTCAGCTGAACGTGTATCAACTTTAATCACTTCACCAATCTGAATGAATAAAGGAACACGCACCACTGCGCCAGTAGCAAGTGTTGCAGGCTTACCACCCGTTCCAGCTGTATCGCCTTTTAGGCCAGGGTCGGTTTCGGTAACTTCAATCTCAACGAAGTTAGGTGGGGTCACCGCAATCGGGTTATCATTCCACGTGGTAATAGTGCAGATGTCTTGCTCTATTAACCATTTCCCTTGATCACCTACCGCTTTCGCATCTGCAGCGACTTGCTCAAACGTGTCATTGTTCATGAAATGCCAAAACTCACCATCGTTGTATAAGTAAGCTAGGTCATAATCCATCACGTCAGCCGCTTCAACTGACTCGCCTGATTTAAAGGTTTTTTCTAATACTTTACCTGACAGTAAACGACGGATACGAACGCGGTTGAAGGCTTGGCCTTTACCCGGCTTTACAAATTCGTTTTCGATGATGGCACATGGCTCGTTATCGAGCATTATTTTTAGGCCGCTGCGAAAATCACTGGTACTATATGTTGCCATTTTTTCCTCTTAGCAAAATCGAGTTACGCAAATGCCGCAAATAATAACCCGAAATGACCTCCCTGTGCAGGGGCATTGGCAAAAAGAACTGGCAAATGCGATCAAAACCCCCTCTGAATTGATCAAAATCCTAAATTTGAACGAAAAGGATTTTATTGAGGGCTTTATTGCACGCCAATCTTTCCCAATGTTAGTGCCTATGCCCTTCGTCAAAAAAATGCAAGTGGGGGATAAACAGGATCCCCTCTTGCGGCAGGTACTGCCCCTTAAAGAAGAATTACTCGAGGTTGAAGGCTTTGGCCCCGATCCCCTTGAAGAACACAATACCGCAGTGCCTGGATTGCTGCATAAGTACAAGAGCAGGGTATTGTTTATTGTAAAAGGCGGCTGCGCTGTGAATTGCCGTTATTGCTTTCGTCGCCACTTTCCATACCAAGACAACAGCCCGAATAAAACTGAGTGGCACACTGCGATCGATTACATTCGCCAGCATACTGAAATTAATGAAGTCATACTCAGTGGCGGCGATCCCCTCATGGCCAAAGACGAGCATATTGATTGGTTGTTAACTCAGTTAGAGCAGATCCCACACCTTACTCGAGTTAGGTTACACACTCGCCTGCCCGTGGTTATTCCTAGCCGTTTAACCGATGCATTACTAAGCCGACTACAGCAAAGCCCTTTAAAGGCGGTCATGGTGTTACACATTAACCATGCTAACGAATTAGACCAAGAGCTAACCCGAATGCTACAGCGTACACGGCGTTATGGCATCACCTTGCTGAACCAAAGTGTGCTGTTAAAAGGCATCAATGACACTAGCGCCGACTTAATTAACTTAAGTGAAGCTTTATTCACCGCTGATGTGCTCCCTTATTACTTACACCAATTAGATAAAGTAGCTGGTGCGGCGCATTTTGAGGTGCATGAAGATAAAGCCAAGCAACTGGTAAAAATGATGTTAAATGAACTGCCAGGTTTTTTGGTACCGAAGTTAGTGCGAGAGGTAGCAGGGGAAAAAAGTAAAACGCCGTTAGATTTGTTTCATCCTTAATATAAGCACATTTCTTAGGAAAGTTTTATAAAAAACGCGCTAATAAAGCGCGTTTTTTAATGAAGCCTGAATCCAACAGCATTAACTAAACCTGAATATTAATATTCTGACCAATCGAACTTGACGGATCCGGTTTGGGTGCTGAGCCTGATGACTCAGCGGTTGCTGACTGGATAAGCTGCAACGCCTGCTGCCCTTCGGCTTGCTGTTGCTTTTTACCAATGGCTGCCTGCCATGCTTCTTGGCCTAAACCAGAATTTCCTGATACTTGCATGTCGCCTCCCCATTACTATGCGAATTTGCTAGCTGATCTAAATAGTTACGATTGTATATTAAAACCATTCAGTCAATTTAGATGCTCATTCAGCTTGTTGTAACTTAAGTATATACTAATGCCATTACTCACGGCTTAATATAGATTATGACACACGAACAAATTTTAAACAGTATAAAAGAGAATATTCAGCTAATTTATCGCCAATCCGTGGATGCGGACCAGTCTATCGAGGCACTTAAAGAGCAGGATAAAGCCAAGTTTACAGCAATATTTGGCGACAACACGCCATTTACCACGCGGTCTGCATTGTTTTTAGTACATGTAGAAGAGCTAGCAGCCGATTTATTGGCACTGCAACAAAGTCGCTCAGATGCTGAATTTGAACGAGACTTACCACGTTTAGTGAAAAAAATTGAGCTAATGTTCAAAACACTACAGGGCTTTAAGCAAGGCTTGCGAGGGTAAAGTGGATTGCGCCTTGTTACACAAGGCGCTAATAACCCTTATTTGTGATTGTCACCTATCATCTAAGGTAACCAGCATTTTTTCGAATAACTTCTCTATATTCTGGCTAGCTGTTTGGTCTAGCTTGATCCCTACCGACCATAAACCAGACTCTTCTTTTTGATTACAGACCACACCCAACAGCTTGAACAATTCACTCTTATTGGCATTCTCAACCATAATGGTCATTTGCTGCCCTTTAAAAGCCGCATTTTGTACAGGATCTACCAGCCTTACTCGACAGCCATGCACCGAAATATCGAGCAGTTGACCCGCCATCATTTGCGTACCACAACGAACCTTCGCTAACAACTTTGTTGCCATACGCCGTTCAGCTCGCAGTGGTTGCTGCTGTACTACTTTAGGGTAAGACGCCACCAGCATTTTAATAGGCCGAGTCACTGTGGGTAATATTTGACATTTAAAGGCCACCACAGAGCCAAGATCATCTTCCGCTAATACCCGTACGATTAATTCATACCCTTCTCTAAGCACATCATATTTATCTCCCCAGCGACTAGGATCAGGGTATTGCAATAACAAAAAATCACCCGCTTGAAAACCAATTAGTGGCAGCTTCATTTTTGAGCGAACGCCTGCTGGTGTTACCGCTTCAACATGGAGCATCATTCCGGGGCGAAGAAAAGCGAGATCATCAATTTGCGTCATGCCATGATTCCATCATATAAGGCTTAAAACTCTTTTAGCATGTCTCTTGAATATGCTTCGGTCTTGAGCTCAACATTGAATTGCTGTGCTAACTTATCAAGCTCATTCATTAGAGGACGTAAATCATCCAAGGTAATAGTATTGTCATCCAATTGCCAAAGCTGCTGTGAACCTTGATAGGAAAAATGCAGCGCCAACATCGCTTTATAATTCCCTTGCTGCGCCGCTTGTTGCACTTTACGTAAGCGTCGGTTAATTAAATTAAGCTCGTGCTTTAAGTCCCAAACATACATGATTTCATGCATATAAGGATGGGTTCGAAAATGGCGAAGTAGTTGCAGAACGAGCCCCCCGCCTAACACAACCCCAATTAGATTTAGCATGAAGTGGGTTTCAGAGCCGTCGGAAAAAAAGTAAATTAACACAGTCGAAATAGACAAAGCTGATACGGTAAGCACCGCAATACACGCGAGGATCACCCGATTGAGTCGATGGCGATATTGAGCTTTATCGATATCCATTAATTTCATTATTCATTCCTTAGGTTTCAACGCCATCATTTTAAAGGGAGAGAGAGCAAGCAACAAGCTTAACCCACTACTAGATGCGCATCAGGTTCACCATCCTCACTTAAAACCAACTCATTCAATTTACAGCCCACTCGCAATAATATGCCTAACATAACAACGCGGGAAACATTAGCTACGAATGCAGGCTTATTGAACCAACATCAGGGAAAATTAACGGGCTTTTTTGCGCAATTGATAATGAAAGGTTATGCTAGCGCCACTTTTTTTTGGAACCCTTTACCATTATGGCAATGCTGCACTATACCCCTCCTACCGACCCTTGGTTAGAAATTTTATTTCAAGATCGCGATATCATAGTGGTGAATAAGCCAAGTGGACTGTTATCTGTTCCTGGACGCGATCCTAATCATAGTGATAGCACTTGGCGCAGGGTACAAGAGCAGTTTCCTGACGCACAAATTGTACATCGTTTAGATATGGCAACATCAGGTGTGATGGTGTTAGCCATGCACAAAGAAGCTGAGCGAAACTTAAAAATGCAGTTTATGAACCGAGAAACAGAAAAGGTTTATTATGCGAGGGTTTGGGGACACCTAACAGAGAAGTCAGGCGAAGTTGATTTACCTTTAATTTGCGACTGGCCAAATCGGCCAAAACAAATTGTCTGCTACGAAAACGGTAAGGCATCTAAAACCTACTTTGAAGTTGAAAGCGAAGATCAGCACAGCAGCTTAGTCAAGTTGACACCAATCACCGGACGCACTCACCAACTTCGAGTACATATGCAAGCGATTGGCCACCCTATTTTAGGCGATTATTTTTACGCGACACCTGAAGCCTTAGACATGTCTGATCGGCTGTTGCTACATGCCACATGGCTTAAAATAAAACACCCAAGAACGCACCAAAGCATGGAGTTCAGCTGCGAACATGGGTTTTAAGATAAACCTTAAATTTAAGCCTTTATAAAATAACCTTAGCTGTGCGGCTGTGCCGCACGAAGAATAAGCTACAATGGCGTTTCAGGGCTTAAATAGCGCTCCAAACTTCTTCGCCACTGCATTTTGAAAAATCCTTTGAAACCTTATCAGAAACACAAAAAATTCATATGTTGCTTCAGAACAAAGAAAGAAGATAAATAGCCATCGCGCTTTTTTGAGTTGTGTTTCAGATTAATACGACAAAGCTATTTCATTATTTTGTTAACTAATTTAAGTAATTAATTTCAGTTAAGCACTACGTTTTACCTGCTGAATAATAATTATATACTCCTGTTAGCAAACGCTTTTTCCGATATAATTTACTCTTGTGCTCTTATAGGTTCAGTTATGAAAATAATTAAGTGGCTATGCCAATCCGTGTTCATCTTCTGCAGCTTTCCCCTTTGGGCGCAGACAGAGCTCACCATACTAACCTCCCATGAACCTCCGATGAATTTTGAACAAGATGGCGACATAAACGGCATTATCACCGATTATGTAAAGCTGTTAATGCAGCATATGGATATCAAAAATGAAATTCAAATAGCCCCTTGGGCCAGAGTGCTTGAAGCGGGAATGCAGCAGCCGAATACATTAATTTTTAGTGCAGAGCGCAATGCGCAGCGAGAAGAACACTTCTATTGGATAGGTCCGGTAATGGCAAAACGTTGGTACTTTATCGCACGCAATGCAACATCTTTTCCATATCAACAGCTGGAACAATACAAACATGTTGATAGCATTGGCGTATTACGCGCTGATAACCGCGAAACCTGGCTGAAAGCACAAGGTTTTACTAACTACTACCCCGTGAGTAATTTAGAACAGGCTTACAAAATGCTGATGTCTGAGCGCTTAGACTTAGTGCTAACAGGCGATATCGAGCACGCTTATATGCTCTCCCATCACCCTGAATATCGCTCTTTAGTGACAGTGTTTTATGTTAACACCGCCTACAGCTACCTGGCGCTATCCCATAACACACAAGCCACAGTCTTAACGCAATGGCGTGACGCTTTTGAGGAGCAAAAATTTAGCCCTGAATTACAACAGATTCAACAAAACTGGAGCAAAAAACTAGGGCAGGAATTACAACTAAACAACGGCATGTTTGAGTTCAGCAATTAAAACCGAAATAATGCATCGTAATATCCGCATTTTAAAGACAAATTTTAAAGGTTAAAAAGGGTGTTCAATTAATCTGTTGTAATAAGTTGTAGGTTAAAATGAACGCTGCTTTATACCGAGATCATGTCATCGCTCTCCAATCTTGCTACTCGCAGGCTAAATCTAACACTAACCAGCTAGCCAAGTTAGCTGCGTTACAAACTGCGCAACTGAGTGAGAAGATGTCTCAACAAGCTGAAATAGCTTGTAAAAAAGGCTGTTCAACATGCTGTAATATAAGAGTTCTTGCTTTCCCACATGAAGTCATAGCGATATATTTTTACATCAAAACAGAGCTTAGTCGCGAGCAAAGTGAAGCCCTCATTACCCGAATAAAATCAACTGCAGCAATGCTCAAAAACATGACAACCGAGCAACATGACACAACCAATATCGAATGCCCCTTATTGTTCAATGACGCCTGTTCAGTTTACCCGGTAAGATCTCTTGCTTGCGCAGGCTACCATTCAACATCCCTCTCTCAATGCCAAAAATCTTACTCCGATCCGACAGACTTAACTGGCTTTATCCCCCAAGTCAGAGAGATTCAAATCGCGCAGGAGCGTTTGACCCAGGCGACTTATCAAGTACTGCATCACAATAAAGAGCCATTACACAAAGTAGAACTGATTAGTTCCTTAGGAAAGCTATTGGCGTCGCCAACTTTGATCAATAAATGGCGTAAAGGCAGAAAAGTTTTCACACCATAACATCAATGATACGGCCATTTTTCAAGTATGTAGTGAGTTGCTAGACAATCACCTGACTAAAGAGGGCTGACTGTAATCCAATTTTATCGTTCAAGCGTATAGTTTATTATGCCTAAACAACTTCGAAATGCAGATCAGGTAAGGCAGATCCGAGAAACGATAAATCCGCCTCGTCTTGGTTATCAATTATTGTTTTAGTCATCAGTTGAGCCTAAAGTAAAACTGGAACAAAACACTTGCTCTCCCGAGGAGGATAAAATGAGATTACTTATTACACTATTTACCATCGGCTTACTTAGCGCCTGTGCCAACACCGAGCAGCAAAATTTTGCTACTGAGAATAATTGGTATCAAGTCGGTACGATAGACGGACAGCAAGGTCACCTAGAAAAATCATCTAATGACCTAAAAAAGTTGGCTAGCTCAGGAGAGATCAATTTAGCTGACTATAAAAAAGGCTACCAAGAAGGGCTGGATAGTTATTGTGAGTTATCCAATGCTTATATTCTTGGCGTGACAAGACAATATTATCAAGGTGTGTGTGAAGATCGGCCTAATGGTTGGAAATTTCGCGAAAATTGGATCAGTGGCAGGCATTCAACAGCGGCAGGTGTGAGGTAATTTTTCATTAATGAATAAAAAGCCAGTTTAAACTGGCTTTTTGTTAAAATGAGTTGTCGTCACTCTCGGCATATTTCTTTTGCCGCCTTTTTTCGCGCTCTAGATTAGCTTGAATTTTTTCTTTCTTTTTACGTTTATGATCTGCAGCATCGTGAAATTCTGCATCGTCATAATCATCATCGTAATCGTCGTCGTTAATGAATGTTTTACCCATTACCTAAGGCTCCAATATCAATTGCAGGGCAATAAATAACGTTAGCCTGCAATGAAATAAAGTGAATATTTTTCATCCTGATGAAAAATATTTTTTAACCCAAAATGATTGGCCTTAATTAGCGCCTAAACCATTAATAAAAAATAACAAAAACTAATAATAATCAAACCATTAACATATCAATCCTGGCTCCAAAGTTGAGTTTTATTGGCATCAAATTCAAATTCTTTATTCAACCACCCTAGCACTTCTTGCGCCATCGGATGATTAAATTGGTCATATCGTGCTTTCAATGCGGTAACTTCTGCATCTGATAACTGCTTAAAGCCTCTATCGGCAAATGTCGCAACATCGTTAAGTAACTGCTTAGCTAACTCTGTTGGCGCTAATTCTGATAAAGCTTGGCGCAAAGCTAAATTAGGCTCATATTGATCTCCCTCTGCGTATAAACGCGGCAAGGTATGTAGGGCAACTTTAGATAATTGGGGCTGATTCATTGGGTTAACAAAATGCCCTCGCGTTAAGTCTGGCATACTGGCTAATCGGTCCTGAAAGGCACGCAAAAATAAAAAATGCCAATTTTTCATGTCATTAACTGGGTAGTTGTCCCAAATCACGGGTTTTCTGCCTAATTGATCAGCAACTCGTATTAGATGCTCTGGCGGATACGATACCGACCACACGCTGGGGCCAGTCCAAAACACATCAAATTTTGCATCTAGTTGCTGGCCAAGATCTTCTAAATAGTCATCCGGTTTTGCACCAAAAATTCGTTCTAGAACAGGATCGTCAGAGTAGTAGGTTGGGCACATGATGATTTCCTGTGCCTGGCTCTGCTGGGCAATGAAATCACAAATTTCACCTTGATTAATAGCCAACTCAGGCACGTCACCACGCATATCATCAAATAAAATACACAGAATATCCGCACCGATAGCATTAATTTCGGCCATCTTGATAGTGAGCGCTTGACGCGTGTTTTGATTCCAGCGCTGGTAAACCTCATACGGGCTCAACGCAATACCAAATTTAAGCCCCGCTTGTTGATAACAAGTGGCAAGTTGCTTTAAGTGATTAAACTCCTGAACGGTCCAAGGTTTCTGCCACTCTTCGCGCAACTTTAGATCAAACTTAGGACCGTAAATATAAGCGCCGTAACCTTGCTCCAATAAAAAATCACTATATTGCTCACGCGTTTGCCAAGACCAAGGCTTACCATAAAAACCTTCGATCACGCCGAGGTTAAACCCTTGTTGCATTATCCTATCCTTCGCTATTCGTTTCCTTCAGCATAAAACAAAAACTAATGAAAAACTAAGGGGCTAGCTCACAGGTTACCCTTATTGATTGGCATGAACCTGAACTTACGCCTAAGTTAATAATCAAAAAACCAATAAAATTAACATTTATGCGAAAATTACTCGTCATCACTTGTTCCTTTGCATTACTTGCCTGCCAATCCAGTAATAACGCCATAGAGATGCAGCAAGCCACAGATAATGATCCCAGCTCACCCCTCACTTGTTCAAAAATAGATATTCCTAGTCAATCAGACCAAACTATCTGCCGCGATGGTTATACCGTAGGCTTTAACTACCTAAATAGAGTTGCAGATTGGGTTAGTTACACCTTAACCCCTGAGCGTATCTCTGGCTTTGTAAGTATCGAATCTTTTAGTAGCGATGCTTCCTTGCCAGTTTCGGCACAGGTTACGCCCGCAGATTACATCGGATCAGGCTATGACCGTGGACACTTAGCCCCAGCCGCTTCAATGGACTTTACAGTTGCCTCTGCCAAGCAATCTTTTTTAATGAGTAATATTGCTCCGCAACTGGCCGAATTTAACCGCCAAGGCTGGGCTGAATTAGAAACTTGGGAGCGCCAATGTACTCAGCAAGTCGGCGCGCTAAAAGTTGTCACCGGCCCGTTATACAGCAAGCAAGACAATCAGTGGATGAATAACAAAGTGCGCATTCCCTCGGCCTACTTTAAAGCCTATTTAGCACCACAAGCAGCAAACACTAACATGGCATTTATTATCCCTCATCAGCGCTTTGATCTATCTGAAATTAACCAGTTTCAGGTCACTATGTATCAATTAGAGCAGCTATCTAATTTGTCCCTATTTCAACCATTCAATACCAATAAAAATACCCTGCTTAGCTTATGCCAACTAACCAACAAGGCCGCACCTGATCATCAAGCTTTTAGCTGCCAAGATAAGTATTACTGCAACGAAATGACAAGCTGCCAAGAAGCGCAGTTTTACCTCAATAGCTGCGGCATTGATCGACTTGATAATGACAACGATGGCTTGGCCTGTGAGTCACTCTGCTTTTAAACAAGCGAGTAAACATTTGGAGCAGTTCACAATTGTATTATTTTTGTTCATTTAGGGCGGCATTCAAGGTTTCAGTTTGACCTAAATGTGCCAAACTGAAATCTGCTAACATATTGAGACATA
Organism: Motilimonas sp. 1_MG-2023; assembly: GCF_030547455.1. Taxonomy (NCBI): domain Bacteria; kingdom Pseudomonadati; phylum Pseudomonadota; class Gammaproteobacteria; order Alteromonadales; genus Motilimonas; species Motilimonas sp. 1_MG-2023. The sequence continues at coordinate 42,705 of NZ_JAUOPX010000002.1, forward strand.
TAACAATGACAAACTTATCCTCTCCCCTTTGGCTCGGTAAGCAAGACCGCGAAGAAAGTGAGCTGGCAATTCGCTGGCACAACAAGGTGACTAAACTAGCTGTAGACGATACACCAGGCACCTGCTTAGTTGGCTTCCCTTGTGATCTAGGCGTTCGCAAAAGCAAAGGTCGCCATGGCGCAGCAAAAGGCCCAGAGGCGATACGCCGAGTCCTTGCCAATCTTGCTTGGCACTTAGACACCCCCGTCTACGATGCAGGCAATCTAGATTGTGAGTGGTTTGAACTAGCAAAAGCGCAGCAAGATTTGGGCATTATGGTGAACAATATCCTCAAACAAGGACACTTCCCCATCATTTTAGGAGGTGGACAAGAGCTTGCGTTTGGCGGCTATCAAGGACTAGAACAACACCTTGATGCAGGACAAAAAATTGGCGTGATTAACTTCGATACCCATTTTGATATTCGCAGCGATCAAGATGGTGGCTCATCTGGTAGCCAATTTTTTCAAATAATGAAACGGGCTAACCAACAACAACGCCATTTGAGTTATCTTTGCTTAGGTGTGAGCAAAATAAGTAACAGCCAAGCTCTTTTTGCTCGTGCGAGAGAGTTTGGCGTGCAATACAAATACGATACCGATTTACATTGGAATAATATCGATACCATTAAAGCAGGGCTGCGTTCATTTATCAGTGAAGTGGATGCCATTTATGTTAGTATCGACTTAGCCGTGCTACCCGCCTACATAGCGCCTGGTGTCAGCGCTCCCGCAGCCTATGGCATGCCTTTAGAGTTACTTGAGCACCTGCTAATTACGATCAAGAAAAATGCCCGCAGTAAATTGAAACTGGCTGATATATGTGAATATAACCCAAATTTTGATCAAGATAACCGCACAGCAAATGTAGCGGCACGCTTAATTAGCCAACTCGCAAAATAAATAACTGCAAATGTAAAAATAGTGTCATATAGCCCACTTAAAATAAGGAAGCTTAATTTAGACTTAGCGAACTTAGCTTATGTGGGTTGGAAAATTGGTTTCATATCCCAGACGGAATCTAGATTTCAGTGAAGGCGTAGTAATCAGTTATGATATCCGATCTGGATTAGTTTCAATCAGGGACTTCTCCGGTGAATGTTGGCGCGGCCAATTACACCTTATTTCATTGTTGTAATATCGTTCTGGAAAAACAATAAAGACTCCTTTCAAGCACAAACGGCACTGATAGCAATCGCTATCGCTGCCGTTTTTCTTAGCTTAATCATCCTCTACATAACCTTGGCATCGTTTTTGCTTGGTATTATTCAGTAATAGAAAGAGCTATTCACACTTGTGTTAACGCTCATAGGGTAAACAGGGGATGTCACATGAAACAAATCATCACACAATTTTCAATGAACGTACAAATTAGCTTGTTAATGGCTTGGTTATTACTGGCCAGCATATTTATTGTGTTACTACCAGACGGTTTAGCTCAGTCATTGAATATGCTGACACTGCGTAGCCAACTTAGTCCCTATTTAAGCATCGCTATTATTGTTAGCGCCTCATACTTCATTGCTAAGTTATTGCTATTCATACACTTCAAACTAACTAACAAAACCGAACAAGAAGAGCAAAATAAGCGAATGATGAGTATGATTAAGCGCTTAGACTTTGAAGAAAAGGCCGTTCTGCGGGAATATATTATCCAACGGAAGAATATGTTGTCATTGCCATTAAACGAGCCAGCGGTGGCAAATTTATTGGAGGCGGGTGTATTAGTACCTGCCTTATCAACCCAAGAAATCAACGGTGAACGCCGCATTGTTAAATTATCAATTAACTTGGCCGCCCGACCTTTGTTAACTCATAAACTACTTGGATTACCACAAGGTAAAATGACTGAGGCTGAGGTAGAGCTGTTGAAATCGGCACGCCCTGAATATGCCCGTCAAAATTTTATCGGTATGCGTAGCTAAATTAACTCTTCCTCTGTGAGTTAGTCAAAAAGGCGCCAATTGCGACGCCTTTTTGACAATAGCATATCAGGCCAAAGCCATAGCAAGTTGATTAAGCCACCTACAAAACCAAGCTCACATACAAAAACAGTATCAAGCCTGCCCAATAACGAGATCCGATTGCGGTACACAGCTACAAGCGAGAACGACACCCGATTCAACTTCATCAGGGGTCAAAGCTGAATCACTTAGCCGCCTAACTTCCCCTGAATGTAGCTGCACTTTACAAGCCCCACACATACCGCCGCGACAAGAAAAAGGTAAGCTCAATCCCGCTTGCTCTGCCTGCTCTAATAATGTCAGTTGATTATCGCCCTCAACATACGTATCCCAACTATCAAACAAAATATTGACCTGTTTTTTGCTACCACCAAAACTGGCTTTCTGACCGAAGCTTTCATCAAAATACTGCGCTTCGGGTAAACCTAACTGCAGTAATGATTGTTTTATTTGCTCCATAAACATATTGGGGCCGCAAACAAAGGTCGTACGCTCAGATAGAGCGGAGACAGTGGCTAATGCAGCTTGATTAATGTGTCCGTAATGCAGTTCAGCTTTCGATCCTACTATTTCTTGATGGGAATCGTGTTGAGTCTCACGGCTCAAAAAGTAATGAATAGAGAGTTTAGGAAGCAGCGAGCTAAAGAAATTAAGCTCTTGGTAAGCAATTAAGTCTTTTACCGTTTTCGCGCCATGGATAAACACGATATCCCGCGCTTGATGCTGATCAGTGATTGCTCTGAGCATGGCCAATATAGGCGTTATCCCCACGCCAGCCGAAATCAATAGTAGAGGCGCTTCAGGCAAAGCCTTTTGTAGGTGAAAACTACCTGCGGGTGCGAAAGCTGTAATAGAATGACCCACCGTTAAATGCTCATGGAGCCATGATGAAACCTTTCCACCAGATAGCTTTTTCACTGTGATACTCAACAAATCGGGACGCGTAGGCGTTGACGACAATGTGTAAGTGCGCTTATAAGGTTTATTATCAATCAACACCTCAATGTTAATGTACTGACCCGCTAAATAACTAAACCTTGGCAATGTTGGACAGCTGAAACGGAAGGTTTTTACGTCATGACTTTCTTCTGTTACAGCAACACATAACAAGGGTTTAGCCTGTTGCTTTGGCCAATCTAAACGACTATCAACACTGCTAATTTCACGCACTTTAGGCGCATGATTAACATATTCAACGGGCTGATGATATTCCAGCACTTCTACGGTATCAAACACCGAAATTTTACCACTGTTAAGCGCCAGTAAATTTTGCCCAAAATACACCTGCCCATCATCCCCTTTACGGTATTTTTGTAACGTGTTTAAAGGCTCATTAACAGGGCTTTTTTCTCCAGTGAGGGGATCTAAGGTGGTAAAAACACAGCGAGAACAAGGTTTCACTAACGCAAACTTCACTTCACCAATCTGGATAGTTTTCCAACTATCTTCAGCAAATGCGCTGCAACCTTTTATGACTAAATTAGGCCGAAACTGATCCATCAGCACAGTTTCATCTGCCCGTTCATTCAAATCGGCCAACGACGCTTCTGAAATCAGTAATAACGGATAGCCATCAGCAAAACTAACTTGCGTTTGATGACCTGAAACCAAACGCTCACTTTGCTCGCCAAAAAATAATAACCGACAAGGCATGCCGAGATAATCGCTAAACCAAGTATCGTAATTTTTATGGCACCACTGCCCTTGTACTTTTGTGCCCCATATTTCCACCTCTGTGTACAAATGACCAAACTCATTTTTGTTTATTTCAAGTGCTGGCATGTCAGGGGCTCGCACATGAAATCCATTTTCACTAATAGCACTATGAACTAAGGCTAACCGCGGATGAGTGCGTGCGGTGATAAACTTCCCTTTGTTGTCTACTAGCACAAAGCGCCGATCAAAAATAAGACCTTTTTCTTCAACAAAAGAGTGATTTAAATGAATACCTGCAGTCGATTTTATTGGGAATATGGTTATCTGACTGAGTTGCGGTGTCGTAGTGAGAGTTTGAGAAGTCATCAGACCTTCCTTTGTCAAATTTTAAGGCGGGAGGCTAAGCCAGTAAAACTGGCTTAGTTAAAGCTTGGTTACTGAGTGCGCTCTGCTAAGTAGCCAGCATAATCTGGAATTTCAATCTCACACGGCTTATTCATAAACTCTGAATTCATTAAAAAATTGGCGCTAGATTTATTGGTTGCACAGGGAATATTCCATACCGCAGCTAATCGCAATAGTGCTTTAACATCCGGGTCATGTGGCACTGCATTGAGGGGATCCCAAAAAAAGATCATCACATCAATCTCTCCCTCAGCAATAAGCGCGCCTAATTGCTGATCGCCGCCCATCGGACCTGACAATAAACATTTCACTGGTAGGCCCACTTCCTTACTTAACAATGTCCCTGTCGTGCCGGTGGCAAATAAGTGATGTAATTTCAGCTGCTCAGCCTTGTCACTGGCCCATGCTAATAAGTCCGCTTTTTTGTGGTCATGAGCGACAAGAGCAATGCGTTTATTACTCGCCATAGTTCGAGTGGTATAGTTCACCGTTAACTCCTTGAGACAGCCTAACAATTAAGAAAATTTAGCTGCTTAGTTATATTCATCATTGAGTTTCTGTTAGTAGCGTTAAAGTGACCAGCTACCAACAAGAGAGCTCTTTATATTTGCTTGATACAAATCAATTTACCCGTGAATAGTAAAAACTTCTAGTGCTTGTCACGCTAAGTTCGCTCAAATTGTGCTAAAACAATTTTTCTTTGATGTGATTATCGCAAAATGCCAATCCACTAACCGTGTTTAGAGTATGCAATGATAAAAAGTAACCAGCTATTAGTGCAAACCTTAGAGCAGCTACCTCAGTTGTTTATCGCCAACCCTGAGATCAAACTAATGGGGTTGTGGATAGATGAAAGCAAAACCCCCCACTTACTTCATGCGTTATATCTAGAAAAAGATGATATTTCCGAAGAGTTGCCCTATCGCGCGCAACTTGCCATTGGAGAATGGGACAACACTGACAACAGCGAAGAATTTTTCATTGAAGCCTTGACCGCATCACGCCTAGCGGAAAAGTTGAAAAGTTTTATCGATCCAGAGCGGTTTGTATTTTTTGAAGTGCCAAAAAGCATCACTATCGATGTCGTCAACATGTATCCAGACCCGATGATGTATAAATTGTTTCCTGAATTAGGCGAATTTGATGCCACATTAGAAGCACAGGATTTAGCATTAGCGCGAAAACAAGCCAGTCAAATACTAAACAATTTGCTCGAACGTTCAGATATGACTATTTAAGCTAAAAACCCGCATAAACAGTCTTTAAACTTATCAGTAAAATTTCAGCAAAATTTGCGCCAGATAGGTGAAGGCTGGTACATTATCTAGCCAAAGGGATCAGAGTAGCCGATGTACTCGGCTAAAACTAACGAGTGAATAATATGCAGTACCAAACGGATGACCTTCGCATTCGCGAAACTAAAGAGCTTCTACCCCCCATTGCCGTATTAGAGAAATACCCAGCAACAGAAAAAGTGTCTGCAACGGTATTTCAAGGACGAGCTGCCATTCAAAATATTCTCAACGGTCAAGACGATCGCTTAGTTGTTGTTATTGGCCCTTGTTCAATTCATGATACCCAAGCGGCAGTTGAATATGGCAAAAAGCTACTAACATTACGCGAAGAATTAAAAGACAATTTAGAAATTGTTATGCGCGTTTATTTTGAAAAGCCACGCACCACAGTTGGCTGGAAAGGGCTAATCAACGACCCATATATGAACGACAGCTTCCAAATCAATGACGGTTTACGCATTGGCCGTAAATTACTACTTGATTTAAACGAGCTTGGCATGCCAACGGCAAGTGAGTTTTTAGACATGATTTCACCACAATATGTCGGCGATTTAATGTCTTGGGGCGCAATTGGCGCGCGCACCACAGAATCGCAAGTGCACCGCGAACTGTCTTCTGGTTTATCTTGTCCAGTCGGTTTCAAAAACGGTACCGACGGTACGATAAAAGTGGCAATTGATGCAATTGGTTCAGCCAGTGCACCTCATCACTTTTTGTCTGTTACTAAGTTTGGCCACTCAGCGATTGTCTCCACGACAGGTAACCCTGATTGCCATATTATTTTACGCGGTGGTAAAGAGCCTAACTACAGCGCCCAGCATGTTGAAGCTATCTGCAATGACTTAGCGAAAGCAGGGTTACCAGAAAAAGCCATGATCGACTTCAGCCATGCAAACTCAAGCAAGCAATATAAAAAGCAACTTGAGGTATCTAGCGACGTTGCAGGCCAAATAGCAGCAGGTAATAAAGCAATATTTGGCGTGATGATTGAAAGCCATTTGGTCGAAGGTCGCCAAGATCTCGTTGACGGCAAGGCCGCAACCTATGGCCAAAGCATTACTGATGCTTGTATTGGCTGGGACGACACAGAAACCGTATTACGCCAATTAGCGGATGCTGTTGCAACCCGTCGTAACGCCTAAATATCATCCTATTTAGTCACACAAAAAAGCCAGTTGAGTTTACCTTAACTGGCTTTTTTAGTTAATTGGAGTTATAACGGAAAACAAAAACCGCTCAAATAGATATATCTAGGAAATCCCCAATGGTACGTTTGGCGACCATTAATCATAATAGCGTCTCCCACAATCCTTCAGGAGACGATATGCAAAGCTTAAATTTGTTTTTTCTGTGCCTGCAAATAGGTTTTGTTGGCGCCACCAGTTTCAGTATTTGGCTACTTTGGCGGTTTTTAAAGCGACTTTAAGCAACCTTGCTGTACATAGCAACAAGGCTGTTTTGCTAGACTAGCCTTTCGCTAATATTTGATTTAGACGAGTAAACCCTTGCTCTAAATCCGCAATCAAGTCATCAGGATCTTCCAAGCCAACATGCACTCGCATTAACGGGCCAGCGGCTTGCCACTGGGTAGCACTACGTAAGCCCTGCACGTTATTCACCGCGAGAATTAAACTTTCAAATCCCCCCCATGAATAACCCATTTTGAAATGATGCATGCCATCTAACAATGCGGTTAGGGCTTCATCATTACCGCGATTTAAAACAAACGAGAATAGACCATTACTGCCGGTAAAATCGCGTTTAAAAAATTCATGGCCGGGGCATGTAGCAAAGGCGGGATGGCGCACATGATCCACTTCTTCACGCTGCGCTAACCAATTAGCCACCTTAAGTGCGTTTTCTTGATGCTGACGCATGCGCACGCCAATAGTGCGTAATCCTCGCATTGCCAAGTAGATATCATCAGGCGAGGTACACTGCCCCATAATATAGCTATTTTCACGAAGCTGTGGCCAATGAGCAGCGTTGGCTGTTGCTGTTCCCATCATCACGTCAGAGTGACCAACGATGTACTTAGTGGCAGCTTGAATGCTGATATCAACACCATGAGCAAAGGGGTCAAAGTTGAGCGGAGAAGCCCAAGTGTTATCGAGCATCACTGTGATGTCACTTTCATGGGCGATACGAGCAAGGGTTGGCACGTCTTGCACTTCCATGGTCAAAGACCCGGGTGATTCTAAAAATAATATGCGGGTGTTAGGTTGAATTAGATCGCGAATACCTTCGCCAATCATAGGATCGTAGTAGGTAGTACTTACACCCAAGTTAGCCAGCATCTTGCCACAAAAATCACGGGTTGGCTCATACGCAGTGTCGACCATTAAAATATGATCGCCCGATTTAACAAAAGACAAAATAGCATTACTGATAGCGGCAGTACCCGATGGATATAAAGCGCAACCAACACCGCCTTCCATTTCAACCATTGCCTCTTGGAAAGCAAAAGAAGTGTCAGTGCCACGACGGCCATAAAACATCACTTGGTTCGCACGATTGCGAGTCGCATGCTTCATTTCAGCAACAGAATCAAATACAACTGTAGAAGCGCGTACTAGTGGCGGGTTCACCACCCCTTTAGTCCATTTTTTGGCTCTGCCGGCAGAGACTATCTTGGTATCTTTTTTCATTAACTTTGCCAATCCTTCGAGAAATAAAAACTATTCTCGCATTTTTTATACTCAACTGGCAAAGTTCACGATAACAGCTGGCAATCAATATCAGCTAGGTAAACTAAACAGAAAAAGGATATATACCCGATCAACCTAGAGATGCTTGATTTCAGCAAAGGGATACACGCGCTCAGGGCAAGGCATTATTGATGAAATGTTCGGATGGGAATAATGGCTCAACAGCACAGTATCAGTTGAGCCAGCCAGTTAGATTTCGTAGTTTTCACGACTGGCCAAATATTCGACACAAAATGCGTCAATGGCCGCTTTATCAAACTCACGCAGACCACTTAATACCATTTTCTTTGACCCTGTACCGACCACTTCGTCACCGGATTTCACATCGAAAATAAGATAGGCAACTCCACGCTTACCATTAACTTCTAACTTACTCTCAGCTAGCTCTAATTGCGGCGGTTGCGAAAAATTAACATGTGATAGGTTAAATTCCATGCTCTCATAAATAACCAATGGCCGCTCGGGGTTAAGCATAACATTGTGCTCGGCCATTAAAGGTACCAATATATGAGGGAAGTTATGACCAGAAAATTCAACATAGTTTCGTGCCATCGCTTCAATCACAGCAGCGTCGTTATTAATCGCCCCTTCGCGCTCAACGCCTAGGTAAACCTTATCTTTATCATCGGTCACGTTAAACAGATTTTCAGTTGTGTCAGGAAAATTTAACCAAACATCTTTGCCAACCATACCCGCAAAGTTAAACGCCATACGCTGGCTTAATCCGTATTTCGCTAATACCATCGAAAACAGCAAATCGCCAGGCACACAAAAACGCTTGTTACTCGGGTCGTGCAGAGGATTAAAATCACCAGCAACGCCTTTGGCAAAATGACTAGCCTGTTCAGGTGTGATCAAAACTTGTTTGTTGTTCTCGGTAAAAAATTCGGATAAAAACATCGAAATGACACTGCCTTGTACTGGTAAAAAACAAAAAATAATAGTCAAACTATTAACGAAGGCGGATTTATACCAATTCTTCGGCCAACTGTTAAGCAAAAATAAATAAAACCCCTTGCTCGCGCCACTAATATTGCTTTTTTTGCCGTTAAGCTTAATCTTGCAGACCTGAGCCACGGTTGCCTAACTGGCATGGTATAAATAGCGTATTATTTTGCTTTGCTTAGTCACATAGCCAATATCCTCTATTTCTGTGATCCACTTTCACTGCTAATCTATAGTTAATAGCTATCTGCTTAAATAGCCGTAGAATATCGAGTGAGATTTAACTAAGGTGAGATAAAAATGAAAACAAAAAGCGGCGCTAATCAATCACAAGGGTTATTGCTATTTCATTTAACTCAACTGCAAAGCTTTGCTATTGGCACCTTGAAGGTACAAGAAATTGTACCTTATACAAAACTAACGAGCATACCTAACTCCCACTCAAGTGTATTAGGTGCGGCCAATTTCAGGGGTAAAACCATCGCAGTCATTGATATGGCAAAAGCGATTGGCTACCCTGCTATCGCCAAAGAAGATCGACAAGACTGCGTTATTATCATTACTGATTGCAGCCGTCAACTGGTTGGTTTTCTAGTGCGCAGTATTGATAAAATTATTGAATGTGATTGGAAGAAGATAGCCCCTCCTAACAAATCTCTCGGCAAGCATACTTATGTTACCGGAGTCACTAAAGTGGCAGATAAGCTTGTCCAATTAATGGATGTCGAGCTGCTACTTGATCAAATTTATCCGCATAAAGACAATGAAGATTTACCTAGCCTTTCACCAAAAGAGCAAGCCCTACTAAAAGCACAAAATATTTTAGTGGTCGATGACTCGTCCGTTGCTAGAAGACAACTTGCTAGCGCGTTAGATGAAATGGGGGTACATTATTTTGTTAATGAGAATGGCCATGATGCGTTTGAACAAATGAAAGCCCGAGCTGATAAAGGGGAGCCCATCGATATTCTGGTTAGTGACATCGAAATGCCGGGCCTAGATGGCTATGAACTCGCTTTTGAAGTACGCAGTGAACCCAAAATAGCCGATTCCTACATCATTTTACATACCTCACTATCAAGCGAAATCAGTGTTGACAGAGCCCACCAAATTGGCGCAGATGAAGCCTTAACCAAGTTTGATGCCGACGAACTCATTCATGCCATTTTACGCGGTGCAGAAAAAAATCAAGCTCGCAAACAGCTATAAACCAATTATTTCAGCAGGGGTATCCAATACTAATTTAGTCGCCGCTGCTTCCCCTAACCATTCTTTAGCTTTTTGATATCCCCCTGATAGCACAGGAGGGCGGTTAGACAAATTGTGGGCGTCAGTGGCAATAACAGTGGCGCTCCCTTCGACTAATAAGGCTTTACCACGTGCTAAGCTGCGCTCACCAAATACCCCGAGTAACGAGCCAGCGGTAATTTGCATTAGACAGCCTTGCTCGATAAAAGGCTGTAGTTTATTGGGCTGCTCCCAGACGACACGATTTCGTTCCGGATGCGCAATCATCGGAATAATATTATTACTAAGTAGCCAAGCCGTTAGATTGTCACTGCCAGGTGGGATATGGGCATGAGGAAATTCTAACAGCAAGACAGATTTACCTTGGTATTGACCAATAAAGGGCAATTTACCTTGCTTAGCCCAGATCATAATCTGCGGATCAAGTCGCACTTCAGCGGCTAACGAAAAAGAAAACGAGTTAGACGCCGAAGCTAACTGGTCAGCAGCAGCCTTAATGCTGGCAATATCATTTTCGAAACGGCCCGGCTCTATATGTGGAGTCATTACACTATGAGTAATTCCATCTTGTTTGGCCATCTCTAGCATCGCTAAACTGGTGATCACATTAGGTGCGCCATCATCTATTCCCGGCAAAATATGACAATGTAAATCAATCATGCTCAACCCTTACTTCTAGGATCTGTTGATCTTCGGTGGTTAATTTTTGTTCGAGAGGGGACACCTTGTCTAAAAACGTTTTGAGCAAGGCGAGCAGTGTGTAGCTTAGCATTCTAAGTAAATGCTGCTCAACGATGGCAAAACGCTTTTAGCCGAATCCGTAGGACAACGCTTGTTGGTCATTTCTACTGCGTTAGCGCCTTTTCGCGTAGTTTACTATGCCACAAAGGTGCTGGCCACAACGAACGTTTTGTCTAAATACTCAACAAATCGCTGAAAAAACCAACACAAAGAGCAGCGACCTGTTTTATCATTCAAGCTCGACATATTTGCCATACACATTCGCAATAAAACATATAAAAAATAAGCCTGATCGCGAACAATGCTATCAGGCTTTGGGGATATTCATCACTAAATTTTGCGCATCTGTATATCGGCAGTTAAAGCCGTTTACGATTAACCTTTATAGAAGTTTTCGTAGCAATAGTTGGTCGCTTCAATAAAACCAGGTACGCTACCACAATCAAAACGACGACCTTTAAATTTGTAAGCCAACACGCAACCTGATTTAGCTTGCTTGAGCAACGCATCGGTAATTTGAATTTCACCACCTTTACCAGGCTCTTGGTTTTCAAGAATATCAAAGATATCTGGAGTCAAAATATAACGGCCAATAATCGCAAGATTGCTTGGCGCTGTACCCGGCTCAGGCTTTTCTACCATGTCATCTACACGGTATAGGTCATCTTTAATCATTTCACCAGAAATCACACCGTACTTGTGAATTTCGTCGGCAGGCACTTCTTCTACAGCGACAATACTGCAACGGAACTGCTTGTACAAAGCAACCATTTGCGCCAACACGCCATCACCTTCATTGATGCATAAATCATCTGCGAGCACGACAGCAAAAGGTTCGTCACCGACTAATTCTTTACCGGTTAAAATAGCATGGCCTAAGCCTTTCATTTCACTTTGACGAATAAAGGTAAACTTAGCTGTGTCAATAATATTGCGGATATCTACCAGCATATTCTCTTTGCTAGTGCCTTTGATCTGATGCTCAAGTTCATAGTTCATGTCAAAGTGATCCATTAACGAGTGTTTACCACGACCCGTTACGATACACATACCTTCAATACCCGCTGCAATGGCTTCATCAACACCATATTCGATCAAAGGTTTGTTCACGATAGGCATCATTTCTTTTGGCATTGATTTTGTGGCAGGTAGAAAGCGCGTGCCATAGCCAGCCGCAGGAAATAGACACTTATTGATAGTAGACTTCATTAAATTATCCCTAATATTACAATTCAGAATTAAAAAGCTGGCCCTTAATCATTGCTAAGGGCATAAATTTATTAAACAGTTTGCGGCTTTTGCTTAACTGGACTTAACTTGGTCTTTTCGGCATAACCGTAATATTCATGATAGTTACCATGACCGCCGTACTTAGCTGCTTTTTTAAGATTTAGGCGATTAAGAATAACACCATCAATTTTGATTCCTTGCTGCACAAGCTTAGCCAAAGTTTGCTTAACCACACCAGTACGAGTGTGCTCTGCACGTGTTACTAAAATACAAGAATCCACCTTTTGTGACAGCAAATAAGCATCACTTACCGCCAAACAAGGGGGGGTGTCTAACACTATTTTTGAATAACGTTGCTTGAGCTTATCGAGTAGCATAGTAAAACGCTCAGATGCGAGTAGTTCTTGTGGGTTTGATGGCACTAAACCAGCGGACAATATATCCAACCCAGAAACCTCATCTTTAACCAAACACTCTTCAAATGTATGAGTTCCAGCTATCAAGTTAGCCAACCCTGGCTGCGCAGCCGATAGCTCAAAACGGCGACCAATCGTAGGTCTACGTAAATCACAATCAATAAGAATGGTTTTTTCCAGTTGCGCTAAACCAAAAGCTAAGTTAATGGCCGAAGTCGTTTTACCTTCATTTGGCTCCGACGAGGTCACAATCACAGACTGATTATCATTATTCATATTCGACAACATATAGCTGGTTCGAATGGTACGCACCCCTTCAGAAAACGCACGTTGCTTTTCATCATAATACAGGTAGGTAGAAACCTTGTTTTTCTTCGCTTTCACCAACGGTAATACGCCCAGTAGGCTGACCCCTAAAGTGCTTTCAACTTGCTTAGCACTAACAAACGTATCATTTAACGCTTCTAAGACAAAAGCCACGACACAAGCAAAACCAAAAGACACGACAAAAGCCATAACAATAATTAACTTTCGATTTGGAGCACTTGGAAATAAAGGAGGGTGAGCCTCATCAGTAAATCGCGCAATGGTTGAGCCAAAATCACTAGAAGCCGATGTCTCTTTATAGCGATTTAGAAATAGATCATACAGCTGTTTATTTGAGTCAACTTCGCGCTGAAACTCTGAGTATTTGGCAGTTTTAACCGTCAGGTCTTGAAACTCTGCTTTACGGCTTTCAATTTCACTGCGAATGCTATTTTCAGCCTGTCTAGCCGCGGTCACTTCCGAACCGATCCCTTTAACCAACTGGCGTAATTCACGATCCAAGTTGACTTTAGCACTTGCCAATTCAGCCTCTGCAGCTTTCATTTTCGGATGCTTCGGACCATAACGCTTCGTCAAGTCTGAAATTTTACGCTCAGCCTCTGAAACCGCCAATTTGACATCACGAATGACAGGATGATTGCTAATTTCAGGAATCGCTGATACTTGCGTAACATTTCGTGTGCTGCTTTGCGCTAAATTATATAAAGATTCAGCGGCAACACGGCGATCTCTCGCAATATTTAACTGTGAAGTGAGCTCATTCAATTCTTGAGATGCAAGCCCGCCAACACCAGCAATATCAACTAACCCCTCCTGTTTTAAGAAGTTTTGTAATTTAGATTCTGACGCCTGTAATTCAGCTTTTAACGTAGCAAGACGGTCATTCAGCCAACCAGAAGCTTTATTGGCAACTTGCAACGTTGCATCTAAATTACTTTCTATATAAACATTACCTACTTCATTAGCAATCTGAGCTGCCAATTCAGGGCTATAACTATTAAAGGTGATATCCACTAACTGCGTTTTACGTACTGGCGCAATAGAGAGCTTTTGCTTAAATTGCCCCAATACTCGTTGCTCTAAACGATATATATTTTCTTCAGTGGATAACTCATTCACTGTGTTTGGCGCTTTATTTAAGAATGGCAGCAAATTAGATATTGCTGCCGAAAAATCGAATTGCTTTTCTTTTTCCGCCAACTCGGGGTTAAACTCAGGATGATTAATAAGATCCATCTTTCTAATCACAGCTAAAGCAATACTGTCTGATTTTAAAATTTCAAACTGAGTATAAAAGTATTCATTAATCCGCGTATCTAAGCCATATACTTCTTCAACGGACACAGCTTTTGCTTGTTTCGATTCAATTAATAACGTTGCCGTTGCGGTATAAATCGAAGGTTTAGACTTCGCAACAAAACTAGCAGCAACCGTCACAATGAGTGAAAAAAACAAAATACTCCATTTATACTTTAACAACGTTAACCAAATTTGTTTAATATCGATCAACTGTTCCATTTGAGGCTTGTCTGCCGCAGCAGATACTTTCTGTTCCATTTGATTTGACCTGCTTAAATTTAAAAGAAGCTTTGTTCTATGGTAACAATGTCACCAGGCATGATGTTGGTATCTAACTCGACGGGTTTAGGCTTTTGATCAGGTAAGTCACTGCTAGAAACATAAATATTACTTTTCGATGCTCGCGGAGTAAAACCACCAGCCAAAGCAACAGCTTTATTGACCGTTAATCCCGGCTGAAAAGCATAGCCTCCCGGTTGTTTTACTTCACCATTGATAAAAAATGGGCGATATTCAACAATACTGACATGTACACTAGGGTTAATGAGGTAATCCCCTTCTAATCCCTTTTGAATAATATCTTTTAGCTTTTCTATCGTTAAACCTTTAACCGTAATTTGCCCTAAGAAAGGGTAGTTAATCCGGCCACTATCACTTAACAAGGTTTCCATAGTAAGCTCTTCTTCACCGTAAACGAGAATAGAAATAGTATCTCCCGCCCCCAGCTTGTATGTTGCATCAAAGTTGTTTGCTTGCGCCTGTAAAGCAAAAAGCATTACCAGCCCCGATAGAAAAAACGAAAAGAATACTTTCATTATTGTTACATCACCATATTTACAGAAATAGAGAACACGTTCTTGTCATAACCGATATTAGCTGCGGTTGAATCTTTCTGGGTAACTCGATAGCCTAAGCCGATCTGTAGCCAACGGCGAAGGTCGTAGTTAAGCGAAATTTGATATTCATCAGTATCATCTTTGCGAGCTGAACCACTATAATCATCCTGAATGAATGACCAGCTCACGTTACTCGATAGACGCTCTAACCAGTAATGTTGCCAAGCGGCTAGATAATATAGCTCTTCAATGTAATCACCAAATTGATCGGGATCTTTCGCTTTATAACGTGTAGCAAAATCAAACTTAGAATACTCTTTGGCTTGCCAAGTTAGGCCAACATCCCAACTAAAACCATCAAAAGACTCACGGTTCGACGTTTTAAAATCTTTGTTTTGGTAACCAACTTTAGCTACACCCGTTATCGTTGCTGTCGTATCCCAAGTCGTTCCAATATACGCGAAATGGTCATCAGAGTCCCGAGAGATGCCTGTAGTATCAACAGCATCATAACGTTTATCATTTTTCAACAACTCAAATATCAAACTAGTTTTAGGGGCTACGCGGTAATAAAAAGCACCGCCGTAGCGCATCTCATCAAAATCACGAAACTGTGTGATACCGCGGAAGTTGCTGTAGCTTTTGTCAAAATAGCCTAAGTTAAACTGCAAACGCCCGGTCGCATCCATGCCGCCAAAACCATAATGGGCATTGGCATAATTAGTCTTGTAACGAATAACCTCATCAAGTGCGTTACCAGCACCATCTGAGATCCCCGTACCACGCTCTTCATGCGTAGCGTTAAAGTTGTAAAGCAAGCCAGCACGGTTTCGCTCGTTAAACTCCCAATTACCACTTAAACGTAATAAGTGGTCGGTGTAATCATCATTATGCGAACTGAAATAGTTACCTTGGCTTAAGCGATAAAGCAAAATATATTCATTATTGCCAGGGTTCATTTTAACCATTACACCAGGATCAATCACGTTAGCCCAGGAGCTTTTTTCATTACGCCCCACATTAGCTACGTTATCATCGTGCTTTAACTCAACATTAACAAAAGGCAACACCTCAATTCCGCTTTCCGTTACATAAGGATTTGGAGTTACCTCTGCCATGACAGATGCTGAAGTCAAGGCTGCTAAGCTAAAGCAAACCGATGACATTTTTACTATCGGATGTAATTTCATCATATTTTTAGTAAGCTGTTTTGCTTACAAATCCTTTAAAAATAGTTAAAAACACAATTTTAATATCCAACCACAGTGACCAACGATGGATATAGTCAAGGTCAAATTGAACTCGTTTCTCCATTTTATCTAACGTATCCGTCTCACCACGCCAACCATTAATTTGCGCCCAACCAGTGATACCCGGCTTCACCTTATGACGCAGCATATAGCGCTCAACCAAAACACGATATTCTTCATTATGGGCAACGGCATGCGGCCTTGGCCCCACAATTGACATAGAGCCCTGTAATACATTAATAAACTGTGGCAGTTCGTCCAAAGAAGTACGGCGAAGAAAGCTTCCCAGAGGTGTTACGCGAGGGTCATTTTTAGTTGCTTGTACAACTTTTTCGCCATTGTCCATAGTTGACATAGAACGAAACTTCCAAACTTTAATTTTCCGACCATCTAAACCATAGCGATATTGCTTGAAGATGATTGGGCCGGGTGACGTTATCTTTACCGCAGCAGCAATAGCAACCAATAAAGGTGAAATTAAGGCTAAAATCATACTTGAGAGAACAATGTCTTCAAGACGTTTTATCCAACTAGTTAAACCGTTAAACGGAGTATCAAATACACTGAGAGTGTGAATATCACCAACAGAATCCCAACGCGAGTGCAACAGGTTATAGGTAAAGAAGTCAGGCACTAAATATGTACAAGCAGTGGTATCGGCAAATTCTGATAAGAGATGCGCAATTCGGTCTTTAGCGTGCATAGGTAATGCAATATACACTCGCTCAATGGTACCTTTTTTCGCCAGCTTTAAAGCTCTTTCGGCATTGCCGCGTAGACGAGCAGGTAGCTCTTTATCTAACCTACTGGTATCCCTATCGTCATAGAAGCCCAACACTTTAACGCCTATTTCAGGATGGCGTTGCAGATTATGAACCAAAGAAATAGCTTGAGGGGTAACGCCTATCACCACAGCATTACGAACGTTTAAACCTTTACGGCGAATTTGCGCGCGATAGAAACGCAACACCACTCGCCATGTAAGCAAACCACTCCACGTAATTAAAAACCACCAGCCAATAACTAAGCGTGAGTAGTCGATGCCTAACTTAGAGAAGTAAGCCAGCAACATAAGTAAGGAGCAAACAATCGCCCAACTGAGTGTAGTGAGCATCGCTAGGTAGCTAAAGTTACTGCCTCGCCATGAACGATATAAATCAACGCTTTCAGACGTAATTGTAAATCCAACTGTTGCTAAAAGCGCCACCGCAACATAATGAACATTAAACCCCTGTTCATGTAGAGATAAAGAAATAATCAAGGCGAGGGAAATCACCACGATATCAACCAGACGATAAAAAAAACTAGATGATTTACCAAGTGTTCGTATATGGCCTTGTGCGCCCATTTTTATAATCCTTTATAACAAGATACCTTCACAACACGTGAAAAAAATTCATATTCTTGAGAGAGCGTACAGCAATAAGTTGTCTTTTTTGTTGCAGTGCTTTGTGAGGTGCATTTATTTTTCGTTCTAACTTTCCAATCAAAATATGGTTTTGTTAGCATTTTTTGAAACCGCTATACTAATCAACTTGACAGCATTGCTCAAGGCGTTTTTGTTATAAATTCACAAATTTTATACTTATGCATGACACACTTTAAACCTCTAGTAACACAATCAGTCAATTATGATAAATTCGCTTGCCAATTAGATGTTATTAACGTTAATCGATTCATGCTATCCCACACATTTTGCAAATGCTGAGCATCACCATATTTACTGAAGTGGCATGACCTGCCATAGATATCAACCAGCTTATTTACACCGATTCTGCTTCAAGAAATTAATAGCCATCATGATAACGAAGCTGAACTATGTGTCAAAAATCTAAAAAAGACCAAATAAAGTCAAATATAACAATAAGATAAGATAGGGTAAGTCAGATTGTTACATATTTTTTACAAGCATATAAAACTTGCTGACGATATTAAGCATTAGAAAAAGATGGCAATGAGCCACGTATCCCTAGAGTGTGTTGATGGTGAGAATGTTTCTATTGCGAAATATCCCCCGCTCAACAGGCTGAGCATCACTCAAAATAACAGACCTATGATGTACGCCAAAGCTCTCGAATATAATCAAGCTAATATGGTGGTCACTTACATTCCAAGCCTAGGTAAGCCCCCTTTGATGCTAGATAATATAAATCGTGATATCGTAGGTACAAAGCAACGTCTGCACCTAAAACCAATCCCTAACTTTTAATGACCAAGGTTGATGAATGACAAAGCACAAGGTTTCGGGAACTAGGTCAAACAAAGTAAAGGATTAGCCCCTTGGGTGAAACTTATTAAACGGATTGAACAAGGTCAATAGAGAATAAATATGAGCTTATTTGCCCGCCTTAACGGCATGCTATTTGGTGTTATATTAATGTGCTTTTTGAGCAATTTAATTACTAACATTCAAGAAAGCCAAAATTACCTTGAAGAGCAATTAGACTCACACAGCCAAGATGCAGCAACGTCACTGGGGCTGTCTTTAAGCAATATCATTGGGCTTGAAGATATTGCCATGCTAGAGACCACTGTTAATAGTATCTTTGATTCTGGTTACTATCATTCCATTAAGCTGTACAAAATTGATGGCACACCACTGGTGATCAGAGAGTATCCGACTCAAGTGGAAGGCATCCCAAACTGGTTTATTTCACTCTTTCCATTAAACCCACCAACCAATCAAACTGAAATCAATGATGGTTGGCGTATTGTCGCCACCATGAAAATTCAAAGTAACCCAGGTTTGGCTTACTATCAGTTATGGCAAATGGCCAGTAATACTTTTATTTCATCCGGTATCATCTTTGTTTTGGCGCTCATTACGGGCTGGTTTTTACTGCGTATCATTTTACGTCCTTTAAACGCCATGGAAGCAAAAGCCAATGCAATTGCCGACAAAGACTTTAGCCCTATCTCGATGCTACCCAAAGCGCGAGAATTGCGCGTAGTGGTAGATGCATTTAATCGCATGGCTGCAGCATTGAAACGTAACTTTGATGAAGTTTCGACCTACGCAGAAAAAATGCGCCAACAAGCATTTATGGACATTTTGACTGGATTTGGTAACAAACGTAGCTTTATGTCAAAGCTGGCACTGGAGTTAGAATCAAAAAAGAGCGGCAACAGCGGCCTAGTAGGACTCTTTCAGCTACAGGGTTTGCAAGCACTAAATGAACAACACGGTTACCAAGAAGCCGATCGCCACCTAAAAGCCCTATCAATGAAATTAAAGCAGAGCTTCAGTGAGTATCCACACTCATCTTTTTTCCGTTTGCAAGGGGCGGAATTTGCAGTGATTATGCCCAACACTGATATTGGCATTTTGGAGCAAATTCAACCGCTACTCAACCAGGCTTTAAAACAAGCCAATACCAAAGTGGCAGGCGCTTTTGTGCGCTATCAAGAAGGTCAACAATGCGGTGAAGTATTGGCTCAGCTAGACAATCAAATCAGTCACTCACTACAAAATGGCTGCCAGATCAGCGTAGCCAGTGACGAACGTCAAGCAACCCAACGAACAGATTGGCGAGGTGTTATTGAAAACATCTTAGCTCATCAACGTATTCATCTCGTTTTCCAGCCCATTATTGATAAAAACAAACAAGTACTTTATTACGAAACTTTGACGCGTTTTGTTGATGAGCAAGGCAAACCACTCAATACCGGTGATGTTTTCTCAGCGGCTAATCGTATTAATAAAACCATGGCGCTAGATAAAGCCATTTTTCTTCAAGTACTAAACACATTAAAGCAATCTAGCCAAGTCAGCCTTTCTATTAATCTAGCTGGTAGTTCACTAGCCGATGAAGGCTTTCAAGAGTTTATTTTTAATGAACTAAAACAAGAAGCTAAGTTGGCAAGCAGGCTAATAATGGAAGTCAGCGAAACCAGTGCCAATCACTTTCTTGTTGCCCTAAAAGCATTAGTTGTCGGCCTGAAGCAGTCAGGAGCTGCGCTCTCAATTGATCGGTTTGGTACTAGCTTCACCTCGTTTAGTTATATTCAGTCCCTCAAGCCTGACTATCTCAAAATTGACGGCAGCTATATTCGCCAATTAGAGCAACATAAAGATAATCAGTTCTTTTTGAAAACCTTAGTTCAAATAGCCCACGGTATTGACACTAAGGTAGTTGCGGAACACATTGAAACTCAAGCAGAATTGGATACAGCGCAAGAGCTGTTAGTTGATGGCTTCCAGGGCTACCTAGTAGCTAAACCGGGAGCATTGACGAATTAATGATGGCTAAAAGCCTTGGGATCCTATTGGTCAGGCTCTAAAACCATATTGCTAAATTTGTTACTTAAGGACAATTGCAACAAGGCTGTACATTCTCTTGCCTCAGCAATACAAGTATCAGTTAAACCTTGGGCACGCACACGCAATATCTGGGCTGGATGTTATGTGTCTGCCATAATATTTAGCTCGCGTATTATCGCAACAGCAGCACAGCGACAGTTGCTCTTAAAGCTGGCAATAATAGTGATTTTAGCTGGCCCCCTCTGCAAGCCCAACGACTACTTACGGCCCTCCCTTTATCTTAACTATAGCAATATCGCAGCCTAGTTTGTCACAAATATAGAGCTGAAAAACATAAGAAAAGCACTATGAATTCATCAATTTAAACTAGTATAAACTGAAGGATTTACTAGAATATGATGACAACCTTGGCGAATAGCAGGCTGTTTCACAACTTTAAGCTAAGCTGTACCCATAAGCAGTGAGTGAAATGTGGGCTTAAGGGGCAACGAAATGGACAAGAATAAGCACTAATCGATGTTACTCGGTTAACGTCTACACAAGCGGGAGCTTCATAAGGAATAAAATAATGTTAGTATCTCAATCTAGCTACTCAACTTAATAAGCATATGCATAATAACCCCATAGATTTACTAAAGCGCGCTGAGCTTATCTGCCAAAAACGCAGTGTAAGGTTTACTCCGATCCGTCAGAAAGTGTTTAGCATTATGGCCGAGCAGCCCGGCTCAATTAGTGCCTATGATTTATTAGACAAATTACGCGAGACAGAGAAAAGTGCCAAGCCACCGACTATCTATCGTGCGCTAGACTTTCTGCTTGAGCATGGTTTTATTCATAAAATTGAATCTATTAATGCTTATATTTTATGTCCACACTTTGGCACTCATCATCCGATGCAGCTATTAATCTGCGATCAATGTGGTGTGGTCATCGAATTACATGACGAGAAGATTGATGATGCTTTCTCTGAGCAAGCGACGTCTCACGGGTTTAGTATTACTAATACAACTTTAGAAGCGCATGGCAACTGCAGTGACTGCCAAAGTAACGAGATAGCTTAACGATTAACACCAATTAATAAGAACGCAATTATGAATGTAGATTTTGTAAACCCTTTTCTTAGCTCTTTGATGAACGTATTACAAACGATGGCTCAGCTTGAGTTAAAGCCAGGTAAGCCAAAACTAAAGCAAGACAATATCGCTCGCGGTGATGTGTCTGGACTAATTGGTATGGTCAGCCCCGAAACTACGGGTTCATTTTCGATTAGCTTTGATGAGCCTTTAGCTCTTGAAATAATGAAGCGTATGCTCGGCGAAGCGCCTGCTGCAATCGACAGTGAAGTTTCGGACATGGTTGGCGAAATAACCAATATGGTAACTGGAGGGGCAAAACGCTTACTCGCGGAAAAAGGCTATGATTTCAACATGGCAACACCAATCGTTGTATCTGGTAAAGCTCATACTATTTCTCACAAAACCGATGGTAAAAAAGTACTGATGCCGTTTACTACCGAATACGGTAACGCCACCTTAGAAATTTGTTTTGATAAATAACGGCTCCATTGATTAGCCTTAAACAAAAATGTAAGCAATAAAAAAAGCCGCTAAAAAATAGCGGCTTTTTTGTTAACTAACAGCCAATAAACTTGGCCCGTTTAGCTTATAGATCGTCAGAGTGTGCAGATAGGTACTTAGCTACGCCTTCTGGAGACGCCTGCATACCTTCTTTGCCTTCTTCCCACTGTGCAGGACAAACTTCACCGTGTTTTTCGTGGAAGTTTAGTGCATCAACCATACGTAGCATTTCGTCAATGTTACGACCTAGTGGAAGGTCGTTCACTACTTGGTGACGAACAACACCGTTAGTATCGATTAAGAAAGAACCACGGAATGCAACACCAGCTTCAGGATGCTCAACATCGTACGCCTTACAGATTTCGTGTTTAACGTCAGCTACTAGTGGATATTTAACTGCACCGATGCCGCCATCTGCAATAGCAGTATTACGCCATGCGTTGTGAGAGAACTGTGAGTCAATTGAAACACCAATTACTTCTACGCCTTTGTCTTGGAAATCTTGGAAACGTTTGTCGAAAGCGATTAGCTCAGAAGGACAAACAAACGTGAAATCCAATGGGTAAAAGAAGATAACGGCAGCTTTACCTTTAGTGAATTCTTTTAGGTTAAAGCTATCTACGATTTCGCCATTACCTAGTACTGCTGCAGCTGTAAAATCAGGTGCTTCTCTTCCTACTAATACCATTTTTATTTCCTCTTTTAAAAGTTTGGATTATCAATGAAATACACCGCAAATGATGACTCACACCGCGGGATTTTGCGAATCGTTTAAAGCAATTAGATCAATAGCTAAAAACTATCAAAAACCACTTTAAACTGTCATCAACACTATTGATAATCAATAAATTTGACCGAGCTGTCAATAGTCTCATCAAATTTAGACCAGCTTTACAGTTTGTGCTGAAATTATCCTTTAAAGCTGAGTGATACACGCGGAGTAAGCTTAGTGACCAACTCATAAGCAATAGTGCCTATCGCACGAGCGACTCTTTCAACAGGGAGCTCATCTCCCCATAGGATCACTTCATCACCCATCTTGTCTGTTGCGTCTGGCCCTAAGTCTACAGTCAGCATATCCATGGAAACCCGTCCAACCACCGGTGCGATGCGACCATTAACCCAAACTGGCGTGCCTGCGGGGGCATTTCTTGGGTAACCATCACCATAACCAATTGCCACAACGCCAAGTTTAGTATCTTGCTTAGCTCGCCATATTCCACCATAGCCAACGGGCTCGCCGGCTTGATGGTTACGCACAGCAATCAAGCTAGACGTTAATGTCATCACTGGACGTAAGCCATAGGCACTAGCATCGCCTTGATCAAATGGCGATACGCCATACAAAGCAATGCCGGGTCGGATCAAATCACTATGGGCTTTTGGCCAAGCCATCACCCCGGCAGAATTTGCCATCGATTTGTAACCAACAACGTCTTTAGTTAATTCATTAAACAGAGCTATTTGTTGTTTGGTTTCAGGTCTTTCAAGCTCATCAGCACAGCTAAAATGTGTCATCACATTGACCGGTTGTGATACTTGCTCACAGTGACTTAAACGTAATAAGCTGGCTTCAAACTCTTCCGGATGTACGCCCAGACGGTGCATCCCAGTATCAATTTTCAACCAAACCTTCACTGGTGATTCTAATTCAGCTTGCTCCAACGCAGCTAACTGCTCGTCATTATGCACCGCGGTTTGAATATTATTCGCCACCAACACAGGTAAGTCACTGGCATTGAAAAAGCCTTCTAACAATACAATAGGCTTAACAATCCCGCCCGAGCGTAGCGCTAACGCTTCTTCAATACGCGCCACACCAAATGCATCCGCATTAGCAACGGCATGGGCAATTTGCACTAAGCCATGGCCATATGCATTTGCCTTAACCACCGCCAACACCTTAGCATGGGGAGCCATTTTCTTTAGCTGTACCAAATTGTTACGTAAGGCACAAAGATCAATTACTGCTGTCGCCGCTTTCATTCTTTAATATCCTGTTACCATTACCAGCCATTTCATCGAGAGGGGTAACCTGTTTCGCTTAATAGTCATCATCAAAGGCTGGTCCAGCATAATTATCAAAACGAGAAAATTGCCCCTGGAACGTTAATCGTACTTTACCAATGGGGCCATTACGCTGCTTACCAATAATTATTTCCGCCACCCCTTTTTCGGAGCTGTCTTCGTTATAAACCTCATCACGATAGATGAACATAATTAAGTCGGCATCCTGCTCGATAGAGCCTGATTCACGTAAATCTGAGTTGATTGGGCGTTTATCCGCACGTTGTTCCAAACTACGGTTGAGCTGAGAAAGAGCAATAACGGGACATTTTAATTCTTTCGCTAAGGCTTTTAACGATTTTGATATTTCAGCAATTTCCAAAGTACGGTTATCGCTTAATGAAGGTACCCGCATTAATTGCAAGTAATCCACCATGATCATTGAAACGCCGCCATGATCTTTAGCAATTCGCCGCGCCCGTGAGCGTAATTCTGTCGGCGTCAATCCTGAGCTATCATCAACAAACATATTACATTTTTCGAGTAATAAGCCCATGGTGCCAGATAAGCGCGCCCAATCATCATCATTAAGCTGACCAGTTCGTATGCTACCTTGATTAATACGCCCTAGAGAGGCCAACATACGCATCATAATTTGTTCTGAAGGCATCTCTAACGAAAAAATTATTGCTGGTTTGTCTTGCGTCATCGCAGCATGCTCTGCCAAGTTCATGGCAAAGGTAGTTTTACCCATCGACGGGCGCGCCGCGACAATAATCAAATCAGAGGATTGAAAGCCTGCGGTCATTTTATCTAAATCAGCATAACCGCTTGAAACCCCTGTCACCCCATCTTGCGGGTTTTTAAATAACTCCTCTATTTTATCGACCGTTTTTTCTAGAATACTGTTTATGCCTTGCGGACCCTCACTTTCGTTGGCCCTTGATTCGGCAATTTTAAATACCTTACTTTCGGCAAAATCGAGTAACTCATCACTACCACGGCCTTCAGGATCGTAACCCGCTTCCGCAATTTCATTGGCTACACCAATTAATTCACGAACCACCGCACGCTCGCGCACAATGTGAGCGTAAGCGGAAATATTCGCAGCGCTAGGCGTGTTCTTTGCAATCTCAGCTAAATAAGCAAATCCACCCACGTTGTCTAGCTGTTGATCACGCTCCAATAACTCAGAAACCGTGATCAAATCAATCGGCATACTGGCATTAGTTAACTTTTCCATTGCTTGAAAAATAAGTCGATGGGGCCTCGAATAGAAGTCTTTGTCCACCACCGCCTCGGCCACTCGGTCCCAAGCTTGGTTATCGAGCATAACGCCACCAAGTACTGACTGCTCAGCCTCAAATGAATGGGGCGGTACCTTTAGAGAGTCAACCTGAGCTTGGCCACTGGATTTTCTGTCAAATTTATTTTTTTCAAAAGGAGTGCGTGATTTTGTCATAAGTCGATCAAGGCCATTATTGAGGAACTGCATTATCTAAAAAAAGCATTAAGGATGAAAGCATAGCTGCCATCTTCTTCATATTTATCCACCATGCAGTAACGAGAAAAAGTAAATCGTACTAATTATCTTACTGTTGTTAATTTATTTGCAGTATAGCTATTCAGCTTAGGTTCAGCTGTGCAAGGTTAGGCTAACAGCATAACGACAAGGAATGCCCGCTATCTTTCGTGTAAAGGAATATTCAAACTCTCACTTATTGTGATAAGGCTTAACTATGCAGCTACAACTTCGTAATTTAGATTTGAACTTATTAACGTTATTTGTCACGGTGATGGAGCAGCAAAACGTTTCAAAAGCAGCCAAAAAATTGAATATGTCACAGCCAGCCATGAGCCTAGGCTTAAACCGCCTGCGCAAAAAATTTAACGACGACTTATTCTATCGTAGCGGAGGTGTGATGCAGCCAACTACATTGGCAAAAAGCTTGTACCAACCGATTAATGACGCATTAAAAACCATCGGCCATGCTCTACCGCAAGATAATCTCAGCGATAACCAAGCCGCACTTGAGTTCAACTTAGCCATGCAACCCGCTTTGGAGTCGTTACTGTTGACCAAAGTATTGGTACAGCTGCAGCATGAATCCCCCAATGTTCGACTTAAAAATCAATATAACATTGACTTAGAAGCCCTTAAATATAACCGCTTAGACTTTATCGTTGCGACTCAGCAATACCAAGGCGATGACCTGTACAGCGAACTGTTAGCCACTGAGCCTCTCGTATTAGCTCACAGCAACGCTCACCCGAGAATGCAAAAAGGGATGAGCTTAGCGGCCATATTAGAGGAAGACTTTGCCATCGTCGATCCTGAACTAGGGCTGAGTAATAACGATCAGATGAAAGTCAAATATCAAATAAACTCATATCAAGCGGCGCTATCTTTGGTTGCGCAAACTAATCTACTTACTTTAGTGCCTAAATCTTGTCTCGACAACAGCGAAACCAAACGTTTAATTAACTGGCAATATACCCCTTTTAGTAAGAAAAATATTGATATTTATCTCACTTGGCTAGCCTTACGTAAACACGACAACAGCCATCAATGGTTACGAGAAGTACTAGTAAATTACTCGAGATCAAATAAGCTAAGTGCCGTTTCAGCATAACAGGCAGGAACTGCGTTACCTGAAATAAACTGGTAATATAGCCGCGGTTACCGTTACTAAAGTTAATTTTCATGGACAACAACCGAGTTATTTTAAGCGCGGCTAATTGCTTAATCACCCCTTTAACGTGTGAAGATGCACACTTAATTCACGCCTATCAGGTGCGAAATCGACGCCACCTTGCCCCTTGGGATCCGAGCCGTAGTCGAAGCTTTTTTGAACTAGCAACATGGCAGAAAGTACTAACAGCTAATCAAGAAAATTGGCAACGGGGAAACGCTTTTCATTTTGCAGCAATAGATGAAAAAAGTGGTGAAATGATAGCAAGTATTAACTTTTCTGCCGTCATGCGTGGTGTATTTCAAGCTTGTTACTTAGGCTATTCCATCGATCAAGCCCATCAAGGGCAAGGAAAAATGCAAGCTATTTGCCAAGTTTGTATTAACTACATGTTCGACCAACAAAACCTACACCGAATCATGGCAGCACATATACTAGACAACCACCGAAGTGAACGCTTACTGCTAAAATTAGGCTTCGAGTATGAAGGGTTAGCAAAAAAATACTTAAAAATTGCTGGGCAATGGCAAGATCATAAATTGTATGCCTTGATCAACCCACAGCATCACTGAGTATTGCGACCCTAACCACGCAATATTGTACCTATGGCACAGAAGTGCTAACTTGCCGTAAAATTTGACCGCGAGAAATACACTCCATGACTAAAAACAAAAAACTCCCAACACCATTGATTGTCATCGCTTTGGTCATTTTAAGCTTATTACTCTGCGCCAGCATCATGGGCGAAAACGCCCGTTCAGAGCAGGTAACCAAAGATTATTTTAATGCAATTGCCAGCATGAAATACAACCAAGTTGAGCATTACCTAAGTGCAAACGTGCAAGACCAAGAGCAGGAATTCGAACACCTTTTTGCCTTAGAAACCGCACTGCAAAAACATTTTAACTTAGCAATGAACCAAGCCTACCTAATTGAAGCGAAACAAGAAACTTACTGGCTACCTTATTTCACAACAAACGAAGTTAGCGTAGCAGTTAAGTTTTCTTCTATAGATCAAAATAATGCGCCAGCCAATAAGCACTACCTATCCGCACTGGTTAAGCTAGTAAGAGAGTCTGGTCGCTGGCGAATTAAGCAACTGAACCTCCCTGCACTAATAGAAGCGGATTACTTACAAGCACGTGACATGCTGGCCAAGCAACAGATCGTTGAAATAAAGCCTAACAAGTTGCGACTCAACCAAGCAGAGCTAACACTGGATACCCTTGATGCCATTGAACAGAAACTATGGCTGTTTCAACTTAATAGTGCCTTAGAAACCGTGGCCAAGGTAAGACCTGAATAAATCGCTTCGATCACAGTTTTTTATGCCATGATAAAAAAGAACAGATCAACTGCTTTTATTGTAATGAACTTATCTAGCCACTATTTAAAAAGAAAAAAGCAGTTCAATAAACTACAGTTACTGATTTATCAGCAAAAAAAACTAGACAAAAGGCAGTATTAACCTAATTCTTCTTGCTATGCATTTGCGCCAACCTTGTTCCTTTGTTAACTTTAGCGGCATATTCGTAAGGAAAAATCAATGAAACTGGCTACTACAGCAAACCTAATCAACACTCTACAACACGTCGTTAGCGTCGTGGTTGTCGTCGTGGTTAGCATTTTGCCGTAGCGGGTTTTAACAATTTAAACCCCCTTCGGCGCAGGCCCAAGGGGGTTTTTTTATGCCATAAAGAATTGATAGCAAGAGAGGCAACAGATGAAGATCAGCGGCGCACAGCTCGTAATAAAACTATTAGAACGTCAAGGCATTACGCAAATTGCCGGACTTCCCGGCGGTGCAGCTCTGCCACTCTATGATGCACTACCCGGGAGTAACATTAAGCACGTGTTAACCCGCCATGAACAAGGTGCAGGCTTTATTGCCGAAGGCATGGCCCGCGTTACAGGCAAAGCGGCTGTTTGTTTTGCTAGCTCAGGTCCTGGTGCCACTAACTTAGTCACCGCCATCGCTGACGCTCACTTAGACTCTATTCCGGTTATTGCAATTACCGGTCAAGTGCCAAGTAGCATGTTAGGCACCGATGCCTTTCAAGAAATTGACACCTTTGGCTTAATGGCACCTATTACTAAACATAACTGGCTAGTGCGCTCTGCTGAAGAATTGTTAGAAGTGATCCCAGCAGCCTTTCGCATTGCCACTTCAGGCCGCCCTGGGCCAGTTGCTATCGACATCCCTAAAGACGTGCAAAACCAAATTATCGAAATAGATGAGTTTCCAGCACCAGGTGAGGCAATGCCCTTACCACAGCCGACCTTAGCGCAGCTAAAAGAAATGGAAGCCATGATCGCAAAAGCAGAGCGACCAATGCTGATGGTGGGTGCTGGCGTAATCCAATCAAACAGCAGCGAAGCCGTAGTAGCGCTAGCTGAAAAACTCAACATCCCTGCCGTATCCACATTTTTAGGTTTGAGTGTATTCCCCCACGGTCATGAATTACACCTTGGCATGCTGGGTATGCACGGTTCAAAAGGCAACAACATCGCCCTTGAAGAATGTGATTTACTAATTGGTGCTGGCGTTCGTTTTGACGATCGCGCCACCGGAAAAATCAGTGAGTTCTGTCCACAAGCCGCCGTGTTACACATTGAAATTGACCGCAGTGAAATCGGTAAACTAAAAACCCCCACTCTTGCCGTTCATGCTGACGTTGGCGCTTGCATTAAAGCACTACTTACTAACTGCGAGCCGCAACAGCGTGTAGAATGGGTTAGCCGGATCAAGTGGTTAAATGAAAACCATGGTATTCCACTGCCAACTAAACAAGACTTATCTAACCCTTACAGCCTAATCAAAACAGTGGCTGAAATTGTCGGTGACAACACCAACGTCCATACGGATGTGGGCCAACATCAAATGTGGACCGCACAAGTGTATCCGTTTGTACGCGATCGCCAGTGGAGTAGCTCTGGTGGCCTAGGCACGATGGGATATGGCCTACCAGCCGCGATTGGCGCTGCCCTAGCGGATCCTGATCGCATGGCACTATGTATCAGTGGCGATGGCAGCATCATGATGAACATTCAAGAAATTGACACGGCAGTAGAGCACAACTTGAACGTAAAGGTAGTGGTAATTAACAACTCACGCCTTGGCCTAGTTCGCCAGCAACAAGCATTGTTCTATCAGGAAAACTTTGCCGCAGTGAATAACAAACGTACCGCTGATTTTGCCTTAATGGCGCAAGCCATGGGCGCAAATGGTTTTGATTTAGGCAAAGCGACCGATCCGTTAGCCATGTTAACCGAAGCATTAAACACCCCTGGGCCCGTACTGATTAACGTACCAATCTCAGAAGATGAAATGGTATTCCCCATGGTACCACCAGGCGCAGCCAACAAAGATTTAATTGAGGAGCGTAAAGCATGAGTGATTTTAGCCAATGTGCCATTCTAGAGCTTAAAGTAAACAACCACCCTGGTGTAATGTCTCATGTCTGCGGCTTATTTGCCCGCCGTGCATTTAACGTAGAAGGCATTTTATGTATGCCGATGCAGGACAAAAAGCACAGTAAAATTTGGTTATTAGTGGGAGAAGATCAACGCCTTGATCAGCTCACTCAACAAACCCTAAAGCTTGAAGACGTACTGGAAATTAGCCAGCACTCATCAAGCCATCCGGTGTTTGCGCAAATGATGGAATTTGTCGAATAACGATTCAGACTCCAGTACAGCACGGGGTGTCCGTGCTGTACTTATTTACTTTTTACTCAAACAAAAAGATGTAGACCCAAGCCCCAAATCAGTGCTCCTAGCACCAGCCACATCACTTTTAACTTCAGCACACGCAATGCAAATAAACCGATGATCACCGCCACCATATCAAGTGGCATCACCACAGCACTAGTAAATACAGGCTGATACAAGGCCGCCAATAACAACCCGACAACGGAAGCATTGATCCCCGCACTAGCAGCGGCGAACCAAGCTTGTTGCGATAGCTGCTGCCAGCTTTGCATAAATGCCAGTACCAATAAAAAGCCAGGAAGAAAAATAGCTAAAGTAGCCAGTACCGCGCCCAACAAAGGCGAAGCATTTAAATAAGCACCAAGAAAAGCCGCCAAGCTAAACATCGGTCCCGGCACCGCTTGCGCCGCGGCATAGCCAAATAGAAAAGTGTCTTGGCTGATTTGGCCTTGCAAGCCTTGCTCAAGTAGCGGTAACACCACATGGCCGCCACCAAATACTAAGCAGCCCGCTTGATAAAAATCATTCAGCAATGACAAAACCGAGCCATAACCACTGAGCCATGGCAACACCGAAAACAGCACAGCGAATAACCCCAATGGCAGCCACTTCACTGCCACCCGCTGACTCGTCACTTTATTATCCCCCCTCCCTTCTAGCTTATGCCATTTAAAACAGATTAACGCAGCGGCAATAAACACCACAAATTGCGTTACTACGCTGGGAAATAACAATAATGCAGCAGCGCTCAATACCGCCATTGCAGTTAATAAACGCGTTGCACAAAAGCTGCGATACATATTCAGCACGGCGTCAACCACCACCACCACCGCTAGCAGTTTTAATGCGTGTATCAAAGCATTTAGCCAATCAGGTTGCTGGCCTTGACTAAACAATGCCAAGCCAAATAACAAGCAAAATGAAGGTAAGGTAAAGCCGACAAACGCTGCAATGCCGCCCAGTAAACCCGCTCGTTTTAAACCAAGGGCAAAGCCCACTTGGCTCGACCCCGGTCCCGGCAATATCTGACTGAGCGCCACCAACCCTTGATAATCTTGCTCGCTGAGCCATTTTTTTTCATCGACAAAGGCTTTTTTAAAATAGCCAATATGCGCCGCAGGGCCACCAAAAGAGTGAAGGCCGAGCAGGAAAAATGAGGTGAAAATGTCAAAGATGGATTTCATGATAACGACTGCCTATAAAGTTAACAGTCGCATAATAAGACAGTTTTATGACAAATCAATAACAAGCCAAGTAGGAGCAGAGCTTGCTCTGCGAATATCACAAATTCCCTGAGCAAGCTCATGTCCTACAAAAACACCAATCAACTAGCTCAACATACAAGGAGCGGTATTTATACCGCGAAAAAGAGGGCTCGGAGTCAAACTCATCACTTTCACAATCCACCTATTTCTCCGTAAAATCGCTGCAAGTACATCCCTGTAAGCTCAATTTTTTCATCCCTGAAAAAGATGTTTTACTGCGAAACAGGTGGATTATTCATTTAGCACCCATATCGAATTCGAACTATTGTAAAGCTACTCCCCCGCTAACGCCTTCTCAATCAAAGGCACTAACGGCGTAGGCAAAGTGATCTTACCCGCCAACACAAAGGCATGTGCTTCTGGCGACATTTTTTTCCACGTGCGTTGCAAAATACCAATCCATTTTTGCTCATCATAATCTGGCTTAGTCGCAGCAAACGCGAGCATGTAATGTTCAATAAATACCAAGCTAGCAACATCTTCCACCAGCTGGCTATCGGGATTTTTCTTGATTTGTTTCTTCGCCACGGCAGCATAAACACGCTCACGTGCCGCGTCATCATAGCCCACTTGCTGCATCAGCTGCGTCACCGAGTCGGCGTGAAACAGATACAAGGCACTGCGCCATTGATGATACCCTTGCTTATTCATCGGAAAATCACTGCGCGGTGAACACCAGCGTTTAATGTGTTGCGCCCGTACCGCAATTTGCATTAACTCATCGGTGTCAGGGGCAAAGCGCGCCAGCATCTCGGTCATACGCTGCGAGTACAGCAGCTCTTTCGGCCAACTTTTCCCAGCTGATTCTTCTTGATTAGGATCTTGGCTATTGGCTTGATCAATTAACTCAATCACTTGGCTAAACATAGGGCATCTCATTTATCTACAATTCTAGGTATTTTATGCAGCTAGCCAAAATTAAGCTAGCTTGCTAGATATATTTAAGAGGCAGAATTTACACCCAATACAAAGGAGAGTTAAAGTTAGCAGCGGCCATCACTTTTTATCATACTGGGCTGAACCAGGCTAATGTTTGAACTGATACAGCTCCTCACACTATTTGTGTATAACTACAACAACTATCTCTGCTTTCTTCAGTAACACGAAAAATAGTTTAATAACGACTTCCAATCCTAACTACGGGTAGCTATCAAGTTTTTAAATGAACTAAATTCAACTTAAAATTGAATTTATATCACTTTTGTTCATTAATCCGCTCCCATTAAACTTCTGTGCACTGTTATCGCTAAATAAAAAGAGAAGTAGTTAATGTATCTTATTGAATTTGTGTCAAATCATCTTTACACCTTCATTGCGCTGGTGGCCACAGGCATTTTTGCGGGCGTGCTAGCAGGTTTACTCGGGATTGGCGGCGGTATCGTTATTGTGCCTGTGCTTTTTTTCTTGTTCCAAGGTTTTGGTGTATCGCCCGAATCAGCAATGCTTATCGCAACCGCTACGTCCTTGGCCACCATAGTCCCCACTTCGATTAGCTCGATACGCTCACATCTAAACAAAGGTAATGTCGATATTGAGCTGCTCAAACGTTGGTCGGCGTTTATTTTGCTTGGCGTGTTAGCGGGCAGCTGGCTAGTTACCCGAGTGAATGGCGAACTACTGGCGCTATTATTTGGTGTGATTGCGATCTTAGCTGCCCTGAATATGTTATTTCGCACTGGTAAATCGGCTTTGTTTACCCAGTTGCCGAGTAAAGCGGGGCAAACCGTGATGGGCGCAGCTATCGGCTTTTTTAGCGCTATGGTCGGCATCGGCGGCGGAACTATCTCGGTACCACTACTCACCTTATATAACTACCCGGCTCATAAAGCTGTTGGCACAGCCGCAGCAATAGGTTTGATTATCTCTTTGCCCGGCGCGATGACCTTGTTAACCTTGGGCACAGCGCCAACTGATGCGCCAGTGGGAACTTTTGGCTTGGTTAATCTGATTGGCTTTATTTGCATCGTGCCTCTCACCGTGTTGTTTGCGCCGCTAGGGGCGTCGTTGGCGGCTAATTTAGATGGGGCTAAATTGAAAAAAATCTTTGCTTTGGTGCTGCTAGTAACTGGGGGCAGAATGATGGCGCAGTTAATGATCTAACTAAAATCCGCTCTTACTAAAAAAGATCCAATCCCTTAAAGCATGGGTGACGGTTAAAGGGATTGGATGGGTTACCAGCTGGGACAAATAGTAACCCTTAATTTTGCTTTACTTATTGATAAGCTCATTGCGCACAATCGCGGCGCCAGCACTTAACGCCTTGAGTTTAGCTGAGGCAACTTGGCGTGATAACGGTGCCATGCCGCAGTTGGTACAAGGATAGAGCTTGTCGGCATCAACAAACTGCAATGCTTTTCTTAAGGTGTTGGCCACCTCTTCTGGGGTTTCTATCTCATTGCGAGCCACATCAATCGCACCCACCATGACTTTTTTACCGCGGATCAACTCAAGTAACTCCATCGGTACATGGGAGTTGTGACACTCAAGGGAGATAATGTCGATATTAGATTGCTGCAATTTCGGAAACACGGCTTCGTATTGACGCCACTCGGTGCCCAAGGTTTTCTTCCAATCCGTGTTCGCTTTAATGCCGTAACCGTAGCAAATATGCACAGCGGTTTCACATTTTAAGCCTTCAATGGCACGCTCTAGGCAGGCGATACCCCAATCGTTAACATCATCAAAAAACACGTTAAATGCGGGCTCATCAAATTGGATAATATCCACGCCAGCGGCTTCGAGCTCTTTCGCTTCTTGGTTAAGAATTTTAGCAAACTCCCATGCCAGCTTTTCTCGGCTTTGATAATGGGCATCATACAAGGTGTCTATCATGGTCATCGGCCCAGGCAGTGCCCACTTGATTGGCTGACTGGTTTGCTGGCGTAAAAACTTGGCGTCTTCCACAAACACAGATTTGGGCCGAGACACAGGCCCTACCACAGTAGGCACACTGGCTTTATAGCGATTGCGAATGGTGACGGTATGGCGATTTTCAAAATCCACCCCATCGAGGTGCTCAATAAAGGTGGTGACAAAATGTTGGCGCGTTTGCTCGCCATCGCTAACAATATCAACGCCAGCGTGTTGTTGCTCTTGCAGCGATAAACGCAGCGCATCTTGCTTGCCGCTAATTAATTCATCACCTTGCAATTTCCAAGGTGACCATAATGTTTCAGGCTGTGCTAACCAAGTGGGTTTTGGCAAACTGCCGGCGGTAGAGGTAGGTAATAATGTTTTCATAATTTTTGCTGCCTGATTAAGTGAGAAGTTAGGCGTAATTAGCCGACCATTGCTCAAGAATGTTTTGATATGGTTTAATAAAGTACTGCTCAGCAAATTTACCCTGCTGCTTTGCCAACTGGCTGCGCTCTACGCGGTCATAAACAATTTGCGTCAATGAATGATCTGGATTGTTTAAGTTAGGCTGATAACACTTACCCGCAACGGCATTGGCATTGTAAATTTCAGGGCGATAAATTCTTTGAAACGTCGCCATGGTGCTAATGGTGCTAATGAGCTCTAAGTTGGTGTAATCGTTTAGTAGATCGCCGACAAAATAAAACGCAAACGGCGCGACACTGTTGGGTGGCATAAAATAGCGCACCTGCAAGCCCATCTTTTTAAAGTATTGCTCGGTTAATGACGATTCATTGGCAACATATTCAAAGCCTAAAACCGGGTGCTGGTTTTCGCTTCGGCGGTAGATTTTTGTATCCGACACACTCAGGCAGATCACCGGCGGCTTGTTAAAGTGTTGCTGATAGGTGTTAGAGCGAACAAAGTGCTGAAACAACTTACCGTGCAGCTCACCAAAATCATCCGGCACGCTAAAGCCATTGCGCTCTTTATTATGTTCAAGCAAGCGCACACTAAAGTCATAATCACGCACATAAGATGAAAAATTGTTGCCCACGATGCCTTCAATACGGGTATCGGTTTGATGATCCACTATGCTGGTTTTGAGCACTTCAATAGACGGAAAGTGTTCACCGCTACCTGCCACATCAATATCAACAGAAATAATGTCCAGCTCAACGCTATAGCGTTCACCCTTGGGGTTATCCCAATGGGCCAAGGCATTAAAGGTGTTATTGATCATCGCCAAGGCACTGCGTAAATTTTGTTGGCGGTGCTCACCGCGCGCTAAATTGGCAAAGTTGGTGGTGATGCGCGTATTGTTAGATGGGCAATAATGCTCATCAAGGCGAATGCTTTTAATGGTAAAAGTGAAGTCTTTGTTCATCGTTTTTCGTGTCCCGTTTGCGCCCTTTGCACGGGCAATCCGTGTTTAGTTCGTTTGGCCTCACTTGCGAGTCAGCCCAAAATTGACTTACATCAATATTTGATAAGTGATTTATACGTGTAAACATGCATGAATAAAAACGATTTAATTTCAGAATTAAAGTGAGATAAATTCATGATAAAGACGGTGCGCTTGAATGTGCTGCAGTTGTCTGCCTTTAGCTTGGCATTTTAATTGTGGCTGCTAATGCTGGTTATTTATAAAGTTGTAATGAAATTTATTCGCTCTGCCTGTTGTTGGCGCGGTAAATAAAATGCAAAAGCCTCGCTTTGTTCACATCAGATTGTTATTTCATTGAGATATTACGGGGACAAATTGGGCCTCGGTAAATACAGGTTCGCGTTGTTTTCCTGTAAGTGACGAGTTAGCTTAAAAAGGTGACATGCGGGACCTATACGGAAAACCGTGTAAAACACTGTTAAGCTACTAGTCGTAGAAAGGAATTGGAGTAAGAAATGGAAAAGTCGAAATAAAGTCCTTTGTTCCTGCAAAGGACTTTGAATGCTCAAAGTTGGTCCGAGCACATACAAAAACTGAATCTTACAGAAGAGTTTGGCTCCAAGGTTACTGAATTGGTTGAGCAGCCACGGGGAATGCTAGGGTTTTGCGTGATTGACCCTAGTGGTGTGGTGTGTTGTGGCGTATAGCCCAGAACAAATAGCTTAAAAAGGCATTTAACGAGACTACAACAGTGGGTTATGATCTGCTTCGCTATACGGTATAACCCACTTAAATTATGGGCCCCCGTTGTAATATTCAACCACACTCACAAGGAGTGCAATATGAAAAAACTAGGATTACTTACACTGGGTGCTTTATTAAGCTTTTCGGCTTTTGCAGCAGAGCTGTCTGAGTCGGCTTTGCAAGGTGACTGGCTGGTTAGCCATTTTCAAAATGAACCCGATAACGATAATACGTTATGGCAATTTCAGGGCAATCAATTTATTCAAAATTTGGACGGTATGAAAGTTGCCCCAGATTCATACAAGGTATCGCCAGGTGTGATCGATCTTGGCTACGCAAAAATTACTCTGACTGAATTTGATGGTGAAAACATGGACGCAGTGATGGCTGGTTTCAAATATAAGTTGATAAAGCAGTAATACAACAGGCAAGAACGATACCACGAGAGTAAGAGGATGTAATCATTTTTTCGCTAGCCCACATTCTCCAGTTTCTAAACGAAGTATTTAGGTGAATGTCCAAGCTTTTTCTGCGCGATAAGTCGCAATTTCTGATACAAATATCTGCCGCAGGAAAGCGGCAGTTAAGCCATCAACAGCCTTTGAGGAAGGCTTCACTGCGTTTCGTATCAGAAAATGCAACTTATCTATAAGTACGGCATCAATGCGCTTTCCGCCATTACTTGGCCCAAAACCACCAGACAATCAAAATAATCAGCGCAAATCCTATCAAATTAACCCACATATTAGCGATCCTCTTGTTGTACGAGTTGTTTTGCTTTAGGTGAAAACCAGCGTAGTCGGTTGGCATTACTCACTACCGTCACCGACGATAAGGACATCGCCGCGCCAGCTATGATGGGGCTGAGTAACCAACCGGTAAAGGGAAACAGCAAGCCCGCCGCAATGGGAATGCCGAGAGAGTTATAAATAAAGGCACCCCAAAGATTTTGCTTAATATTGGTCATGGTGGCACTGCTGATAGCAATCACATCGGAAATGCCATGCAACGAGCTGCGCATTAAGGTGATATCGGCGCTTTCAATGGCCACATCAGTACCAGCGCCAATGGCAAAACCGACATCGGCCTGCGCCAGTGCGGGCGCATCATTAATACCATCGCCCACCATGCCAACCACCTTGCCTTGGGCTTGCAAGCGCTTGATCCATTCAAGCTTATCCTCGGGTAGCTGATTAGCATGAAAGGCATCAATCCCCGTTTGCTGGGCAACTTGCTCGGCCGTGGCCGCGTTATCACCGGTTAACATCACCACTTCAATGCCCTGCTGATGAAAACGCACGATTGCCGACTTCGCATCCTCACGAATAGGATCATTAATAGCAAAAATAGCTTCTACTTGATCGCCTAAGGCTAAAAAGACCAAGGTGCTGGCCTGTTGCTCCTCAAGCTGCGCCAAGGCTTCACGGCAATCAATATCAAATTGCGCCATCAGTTGCTCATTGCCCAATAACACCCGCTGGCCTTGAAAGCTCGCTTGCACGCCAAGGCCCGTTAATGAGGTAAAGTCGGTGACGGTAACCGCGTCAGCCTTGATTTTTGCTTTATCCGCATACTCCAACAAGGCCTGCGCCAAGGGATGATTCGCCCCTTGCTCCACAGCGGTAACAATTTCTAATAGCGGCTTATCTTGAGAAAACGTGTGGTACGCCATGACCTTAGGCTTTCCTTGGGTAATGGTGCCGGTCTTATCCAACACCATCACATTGATTTCGCTAGCACGCTGCAAGGCATCACCATGGCGGATTAAACCGCCAAATTCCGCCGCTTTGCCCACACCTATCATGGTCGAGATGGGGGTCGCTAACCCCAGCGCACAAGGGCAAGCGATGATCAGCACCGCCGTTGCAGTCACTAGCATATAGACCAAACTGGGTGCAGGGCCAAAATTGTACCAAGCCAATGCAGTAATGATGGCAATAATCATCACGCTGGGCACAAAGATAGCCGACACGCGATCAGCCAAATGACTAATGGGCGGCTTAGAATTTTGCGCTCGGCTCACCATATTGATGATTTGTGCCAGCACGGTTTCACTGCCCACTTGCTTGGCTTCAAGCACAATACTGCCCGATCCATTCACCGTACCAGCAGAAACATTATCCCCTACTTGTTTCACAACGGGGATCGGCTCTCCCGTCAACATGGCCTCATCTATACTAGTTTCACCCTCAATCACAACGCCATCTACGGGCAGCTTTTCGCCAGAGCGCACTCGCACGAGATCACCAATAACAACGTGCTCTACCGGGAGTGAAACTTCTTCACCATTGCGGATCACCCGAGCGGTTTTTACCCGTAAATCCAATAAGCGTTTAATCGCCTGTGAGGTGCGCCCCCTCGCCTTGAGCTCTAAGGCTTGCCCTAGATTAATCAAACCTAAGATCATCGCCGTCGCTTCAAAGTACAAATGACGTCCACTGCTTGGCAACCACTCGGGCGCTAACACCACCAGCATCGAATACAACCACGCCGTACCGGTGCCCAGCGCAATTAAGGTATCCATGGTGGCATTACGCGCAGTAAACGCACGCCAAGCGCCGGTAAAAAAATGCTTGCCGCTGTGCCATAAGATCAAGCCAGTTACCACGCCTACCACCAGCCAGCTAAGCTGCTCGCTGGTAGTGTTTACCTGCATTGAGCCACCCAGTAAACCATACAGCATCAGCGGGATACCTAGCCCTAGCCCTATCCAGCTTTGCTTGATTTTACTGCGATATTCTTTTGCCTCACGGGCCTCTTTTTCTTGTTCGGCCACTTCACTATCAAAGATTTCTTTACCGTCATAGCCTGCGCCTTGGATGGCTTTGATCAAGGTGCTGGCATCATAAAGGGAGCTAATACTGGCGGTACGGTTGGCAAAGTTAATGCTAACGGAGTCCGACTCTACCTCAGGTAAGGCATGCAGGGCTTTTTCTATGGTATTGACGCAGCTGGCACAGGTTACGCCGATTAATGACAAATTAACGGTTTGGGCGTAACCCGCTAGAGTATTAGCCACTTTTTCCTCAACCGAAGGTTCAGGTGTTACTTTTTCGGATTCTTCTTCCTTGATTGCTGGCTTGGCGCTGCAAACCGCTTTGCTGGCTTCCCCTTGCGGTGCTTGATTTTGCTGCTGATAACCCAGCTCGACTAGGATCTGCTCTATATAACTTTCACTTAAGCGGCTCTCAAGGGTTAAATGCTGCGCCGCAATATCTAACTTAACCTGAGCCAATGGATCGTCTTGTAAGATCCGCTTGGTAATTTTATTGACACAAGACTGGCACGACACCTTAGCCGTGTTTGTTTCATAATGCTGCGGCGTAGCTAGCTGAGCTTGATAGCCCACACCGTTAATGATTTGGATCACATCGGCTGGGCTTAATACCGAGCCCACCACGGCAAAGGTCTTAGTCTCATCAACTGTGAGCTCTACATTCGCGTCACGCTCAGTGAGGGCGCTGCGAATTTTGTTCACGCATTTCATGCAATTAACGCCCGCTAGCGTAATGGCTATGGGATTATTTGTCATGATCTTGCTCCTTTACATCTAGTGCTACGCCCTGCTGCGACCAATTGGCAATTAAGCAACAAATCGCTTGGCCGTTAGGCGCCATATCAGACTTAGTGGCCCAATCGGCGAACGTGGTTTCCATTAACTCAAGATGGCGCTGCAACTGCGCTATTTTGTCTTTA
The DNA here is from genome assembly GCF_030547455.1 of Motilimonas sp. 1_MG-2023. Taxonomy (NCBI): domain Bacteria; kingdom Pseudomonadati; phylum Pseudomonadota; class Gammaproteobacteria; order Alteromonadales; genus Motilimonas; species Motilimonas sp. 1_MG-2023. The sequence goes on from NZ_JAUOPX010000002.1 coordinate 83,260, forward strand.
GTGTCAGCAATTTTATCACTGAGCATTTGCCTGACTTTAGGACAAGGCGAATCCTCACGTTGCGAGTGTTCAATAATGTCTGCAATCTCCTGCAGACTAAAACCTATGTTGCGCGCATGGTTGATAAAAATAAGCCGCTCTAACGCCGCCTGATCGTAACGCTTATAACCATTGCTCGGATCTTTAGTGGCACTGAGTAATCCCTTACGGGTATAGAAGCGCACGGTTTCTGCCGTGACTCCGGCCGCTCGGGCAATTTCATTGGTAAGCATGATGTATCTCCACCTAGCTAATACAAGAAGATATAAGCATACAACCTAGGTGTAACACATAGGTCAAGGAGATATTTTATATGGAGATATGATATCTGGTTTTTCAGAAAAGAGTGGCTTTGAATTCAAGCGAAAAGCGCTTAAACAAAGTAACCTGATAGGTAACATCTTCTGATACAAAACGCCGTGAAATCTTTCTTATGATAACTTTACTTGTTCATCGGGAAATCACTGTGCGGTGAGCACCAGCGTTTAATATGCTGCGCCCGTACTGCAATTTGCATTAACTCATCGGTGTCAGGGGCAAAGCGCGCCAGCATGTCGGTCATACGCTGAGAATACAGCAGCTCTTTCGGCCAACTTTTCCGGTGAACTCTTCTTGGTTAGGGTCTTGGCTATTAGCTTGATCAATTAACTCAATCACTTGGCTAAACATAAGGTATTCCATTTATCTAATATTCTCGGTATTTTATGCAGCTAGCCAAGATTAAACTAGTTTGCTGTAATGCCTAGGGGGGAAACTTGACCGCCATTTCAAAAGAAAAAGCCGAGCATTATAACTGGGGTGAAGAATGTGATGGCTGGCATCTTGTTAAATCCCAAGCTTTAAGCGTTATCCAAGAGCGCGTGCCGCCCGGCGGCCGTGAAATACGCCATCTACATCAACATGCCGAGCAGTTTTTCTATGTGCTGTCGGGTTGTGCAACGTTAGAAGTTAACGGTGAAACACATCAACTAACCGCCCAACAAGGGCTGCATGTACCCTGTAATACGCCTCATCAGTTAAGCAACCTAAGCCAAGATGATTTACATTTTATCGTTACTTCTACTCCGCCCAGTCATGAGGATAGGGTGATTATAAATCCACCACCAGACAAACCTTGAACTGACATTTGAGAGGAATATTAACTAAATAGTTGATTAAATTAATATTAAAATCTTAAACTGTCTTCGTTGGTATAACAAAGATATCTGACAAAATGGTTAAACGACTATTTACCCTAGATACAAACAGTGTGAATATTTAAGCTATTTTTGTAGCTTTTTGGGGACTTTTTATCACCTCATTTCGAGAGCTAGGAAACCGTTTTATTATCAAGGAGAATGAATGTTCAGTAAGAGAGCCGATGATCCATTCAATATGTTTGGAAACTCAGGGAAAACTCAAACATTTCAAAACAAACTTACTGCACTTGGACTTTTATTCGAAAGTGTAGAAGCATTCCAAGCTAAAGAGAAAATCAGATTAAATGCCGAATTAGATCGTATGATTGAAGGCTCTAGTGACTATGAACTAACGGGAATAGAGCTTCACTTTATAGACCATTACTTACATATGCAACGTATGTCAATTTTACTCCTATCTTACTCAATTTTGGAGAGCAGCTTGGTCACTATATGCGATAACTTTGCAAGAGAACTGAACTTGCCGGTATCAGTAGAAGATTTAAACGGTAGCGGGATTGAAAGATGTAAGAAGTACCTAGAGTCGTTCGATTTATTTTGTTTTACAGCTAACCGAGAGCTGAAAAAAAGTTGGGATAAACTTTCGTTTTTGAACAAGTTACGAAACTGTTTTGCTCATGCAGAAGGGGATATTAGCAAGTTCACAAAAATCAAGGCTTCTAGTATTGAAGGTAAGAAAGAAGAAGGATTGAGCTTAAGAGGTAGCCATATAATCATCGAATCTGGTTACGTCACGGATACAATAGAAGCAATCAAAGTGTTCTTGAACCTTATTCACAAAAAATAACATGACACTTCACATTAAATTGTAAACAATGCTCGGATTATCTCCAAAGCCTCGTTGGGCAAGCCGACTAAGTGCGCCCTTCTAAACTCGGCATCTCATTCAAACCATCAAGCCAAGTTAGCTTGGTGGACGTGTAGAGATTAACCTCGGCGGGTAGCGCCTCTGCTTGGTCTAACGCGCCAAGGTACAGCATATTTAGCCCGTTGAAGCGCTGGTTTTTATTGTAAATCGGGCTACAGCATTGGCTGCACACAAACTTAGTGGCTTTATCCGTCAGCGTGATAGCTTTTAATTGACCGCGGAGCAGTTTGAAGTCTTTAGCTAGACTGACGGCATAGGTTACAGTGGCAATTGACTACCTTTTTTACCTCGCCCAACAGCTCAAATTTCACATCCTGACAATGGAAACTTCCCTGCATAACTCTCTCTCAGCTTTGACTTTTTTATAATTAAGTAACGAACTTAACATAAGCAAAGTTATGAGACAAAACCTACAGGCGGCTGCTAGCGACAAGTTCACCTTCCAACTCAGCCTACTCACTCAAAGTATGAATGATCTGATTACTGCTGCCGCGCCATTTTAAGCTCGGGTCGGCCAGCTCTTGCTCAAACGGGCCGTCTATCAGCACGTCCACCAGCTCCACTACTTTTTGCTGCGCTGGGCTTAAGTTGCTTAAGGTATAGCCCGTCCAGCACCAAATATCTTTGCCTTGGGTACGCGCTTTTACTTGCTGCACCAGATCTAAAATCGCATCAAGGTTATTCGGGTGCAACGGGTCGCCGCCGGAAAGGGACAAGCCACGGCGTTTGATCCTAGGATCGTTAAGATCATTAATGATCGTTTCCACCATGGCTTGCTCAAAAGGCTGCCCAGCATCACAGCGCCAAGTCGCTTGGTTGTAGCAGCCCTTGCAGGCATGCTCGCAACCCGACACAAACAAGGTACAACGGGTACCAGGCCCATTCACAACATCCACGCTGTAATACTTTTGATAATGCATCAGCTTAGCTTAAAGGTGCTTAACGCGACGTTGCACTTCTTCTTGCTTGCCGTCATTAAATGGCCTTGCGTCAGGGCTACCTAAGTAACCACAAACACGGCGCGTCACAGATACCGTTGCGGGGTTATGATTACCGCAAGACGGACAAGTAAAACCTTTACTGGTACAGTCAAATTCGCCATTGAAGCCGCACTCGTAACATTCATCTATCGGTGTATTGGTACCGTAATAAGGCACGCGTTCAAAGGCATAATCCCATACGTCTTCTAACGCTTCTAAATTATGCTGCATGTTCGGGTATTCGCCGTAACAGATAAAACCACCATTGGCGATATCGGGGTAAGCCAACTCAAAATCGAGCTTATCAAATGGGTTAACCTTTTTTTCCACGTCTAAGTGGAAGCTATTGGTGTAATAGCCTTTATCGGTCACGCCTTCAATCACACCAAAGGTTTTGGTGTCTAACTTACAAAAGCGACTGCATAGGTTTTCACTTGGTGTGCTATATAAGCTAAAACCATAGCCTGATTCATTTTTCCATTGATCCGTTGCAGCGCGCAGGGTTCTCACTATATTCAGGGCTTTTTCCCGCAGTACTTCATCATCGTAGACATGAGTGTCGCTGCCGTATAACCCTTGCACTGTCTCATGTAAGCCAATGTAGCCTAATGAAATAGAAGCGCGGCCATGTTTAAAAATCTCACTAATATCATCATCAGGCTTTAACCTCACACCACAAGCTCCTTCCATATAAAGGATCGGTGCCACGCGGGCTTTTACCCCTTCTAAGCGGCTAATGCGCGAGTCTAATGCCGCTTTGGCAATGGCTAGACGCTGGTCTAGAATCTTATAAAAACGACGCTCGCTGCCTTTCGCTTCAATAGCAATGCGTGGCAGGTTTAAGCTAACCACACCTAAGTTATTGCGCCCATCATGGATCATTTCACCATCTTCTTCATAAACACCTAGAAAACTACGGCAACCCATTGGTGTTTTGAACGACCCAGTTACACGCACTATTTGCTCGTAATTTAAGATATCAGGATACATGCGTTTTGAGGCAGACTCTAATGCCAGTTGCTTAATATCGTAATTAGGATCCCCCGCTTGATGGTTCAAGCCGCCTTTAATGGCGAACACTAACTTTGGAAAAATAGCCGTCTTTTTGTTTTTACCTAAGCCAGCAATGCGATTTTTTAAGATAGAAATTTGAATTAAGCGCGCTGCCCAGCTGGTGCCCAAACCAAAACCGAAGGTGACAAACGGCGTTTGGCCATTAGCGGTATGTAAGGTGTTCACTTCATATTCCAATGACTGGAACGCATCGTAACATTCTTTTTCGGTGCGACTACGAGCAAAGCCTTCAGCATCAGGTATTTGCCATTGCTGCGCTAACGCGACGTTTTTCTCATAGCTGGCCTCAACATACGGCGCTAAGACTTCATCAATGCGATTGATAGTAGTGCCACCATAAATATGGCTGGCCACTTGCGCAATAATTTGCGCAGTGACTGCAGTTGCGGTCGCAATAGACTTAGGTGTTTCAATTTCTGCATTACCCATTTTAAAGCCGTGAGTCAGCATGCCTTTTAAGTCGATTAGCATGCAGTTAAACATCGGGAAAAATGGCGCGTAGTCTAAATCGTGATAATGAATTTCACCACTTTGATGCGCTTTGACGATTTCTTTGGGCAACATATGCTGCGTGGCGTAGTGCTTTGCCACAATACCAGCCAATAAATCACGTTGTGTTGGGATTACCTTGCTGTCTTTATTGGCATTTTCATTGAGGATCGATGCATCACTTTGCTCAATCAAGCCGCGGATTTCTGTTGCTAGGCGACCTTTTTTCTCACGTACTGAATCACGATCGTGGCGGTATTCAATGTAATGGCGCGCCACTTCTTTATAGTCACTGGCCATTAACTGGTTTTCAACCGTGTCTTGCAGTTCATGAATGTCCACTTCATAGCGCTGTGCCAATTCTTGCTCGACATTTTCTGCGATGGTTTGAGCATAATGTTCATCGGGCTCTAACACGTTTTCCATGGCGCACAGCACCGCAGCTTTAATACGATTTAGATCAAATGGCACGCGCGCGCCATCGCGCTTTATGACGACAGGTTTCAAGGCGGAAACTCCTAACAAGAGAAGGCCTCACACTAAATGTGGGCAAGATGTATTTAAGAAACACTAGATATTGTGTATTAGGCGTAAAATTGCTGTTTAGCGTGTTGATCTAGATCAACTGAAAAAGAGGATATTTCTGGCTTTTTACTATTTGAGATTAACGTCAAGTTTGACAATTGTTTTTGTTTTTTGTCTTGCATTGATGCCAAGGCTTTTCGCTCTTGGCTTCGCAAAATATCAAGCAAAATTATGCTGATTTAGCGTATTCTTTTTACGCTATAATTTTACCTATTCCTGTTCAGTTTGTTTCCATAAGATATGACAGAACTTTTCATCTTGGTCTTTACTAATAAGCAAACGTGCATAAATATCGGTTAGGGCATCGTCTTCATCCACCAAACCAACAACTACTTCTGCATAATTATCTTCGTCTACTTCAAAACCAACATGCTCATCCCAGTCAAAGCCAACGGCTACTAAATCGGCTGCACCTTGCTCTTCAAATTGTGCCGCCAGTAAGATCATGTCAGCAGGGTCTAAATTGTCACAGGCTAAATCTAAGAAAATTTCGTAGGCGGCATCAATCAGCTCATCTGGCGTTAGTTGGTTTTTGTCTGTCATATTAATCCCCTTCAATAAAGGCGCATTAGACCATGACAAGGATTGCAAAGAAACAAAAATACCACGTCGAAATGGTGGCGAAAAAATTTTTAAAAATAATTTTTTTTACTTGAATTTCTGTCAGACCAGAGCCCACAAGCTTGTCGCGAGAGGGGCAAAAACACTTAGCGTCAGTTTGGCATTTATGGTCAATTTGTTGTCTATTTTATTTGGCTTTCTCGCCTATACTAATCTTAGTTCGTCACACAGGAGGTTATTATGATAGGTAAAATAGCAGCTTATTCACTGGTGGGTCAATCTATACAACACGCTGGAATTATTACGTTTTTCAACCAGAAAACCGATGAAGTGACGATCCGAGATTTTGATGGCAACATCTGGAATGGCTGGGGTTTTCAAATAAAACTCATTCAACCAGAAGAGACCGAAACTGAGCCATCTATAGCAAGCTGAGCTGACGGTGGAGACTCAATGCAGGCAGTGTTATGCTGCGCTATCTGTGTCCATTAATACTGACAAACCATGAACAAAATTATTTATATTGCCGACCCTATGTGCAGCTGGTGCTTTGGTTTTAGCACTCAGCTGCAGCAGTTAAAACAACAGCTACCTCACTATCCATTTGAACTTGTCATGGGCGGTTTGCGCACAGGTGAAGACGCGCAACCACTAGACGCCTCCCTCGCCGAAATGCTTTCTCATCACTGGCAAAAAGTTGAGCAGTTAACAGGACAAAAAATTAACCCTGAAATACTTAATCGGGTTGATCAATTTGTTTACGATACCGAGCCTGCTTGCCGCGCAGTCACTTTATTAGGTGAAGCCAGCCCAGCCCACCAATTTGACTATCTACTTGCGGTACAAACAGCTTTCTATCAAGATAATAAGGACATTACCCAGGCCGAGGTACTGGCAGAGTTAGCTAGCCCTTGGTTAGAGCAAGACTTCTTTTTAGAGTTATTCAATAGCCCCGCCATGATTGAAGCAACACAACAGGACTTTGAACTGTCTCGCCAATGGCAAGTGTTTAGCTACCCGACCTTAGTGTACTCAACCGAGGATAGAATGATTTTACTGGCACAAGGTTATGCCACTGCCGATGCCATTCGCGAAGGTATTGAAAATATTGAGCAAGGCTTAAAGAACGAAAAAGCAGATGACAAAACAGAATAAAATCTGCAAAACAACAAAGGGGCTAACAGCCCCTTTGGTCTTATCACAATAAACGCTATCAGTCTTATTTTGCCTTAAACTGATTACTTAAAAAATCATACTGATAGCCAATTGATGAGAGTTTCTGCTCTAAGCCATCGCGAGGAATATCAAACAACCCGACCAAATCTTCTAAATCTTCACATTCGATGCGTAGCTGTTCATTTACAATGCTAAGTAGAATGTGACTATCCATATTATGAAATCGACTTAAATCCATCACTTTACCTCCTCTTTCTATAGCGCTACTTTGAGTTTAGCTTAAATTAGAAAAAGCGATAAAATAGCCATTGCCTAATCAGTGCCACGTTTTAACATCGCAATCGCAATACCGCCAATCACCAACAAGCTAGAGATGGTCAAGGGTAATGTCCATGATTCATCCAATAACACGATACCAAGTATTGCAGTAATAATGGGCACACTAAGCTGATACAAGCCCGCTTGCGCTGCTGGAATACTCGGTAACAACAGATACCATAATGTATATCCTAACCCTGAAGCCAACCCGCCAGATAAACAGGCCAACACCATGCCGTTAATCGATAACATTTCGGTCCAATTAAACCAAGGTAGCAAACTTAAACTCAGAAGCGCTGCCCGACTGAAATTTTGCCTTGTCATTACTACCGGGTGCTTTACGCCTTTGCCTAGCCAGGTGTAAACACCCCAAGCAATACCAGCCAAAGCCATCAGTAAGGCAGCGGAAAGACTTGGCGCTGATGAACTGGGCAATAACAAATAAGCGAGCCCCACCATAGCTAATAACATCCCAGCCAGTTCAAAGAGATTGGCAATATAACCTTGGCGAAAATTAATTAAGAATAGCGTCAGCTGAACCAGGGCAAATAAAATTAGCGCACCGACACCGGCATCTAGCTGAACATAGGCAAATGAAAAGCCAGCCGCATAAAATAATAATGCCACCGCTCCTCCCCAGCTTCCTGAGGCTTGTTCCTTGCCTAATGAAGCAAATAAGAAACTTAACCCCCATAAAGTGAAAGCCCCTGAAATAAGGCGTAACACAGTAAATTCAGCGGCAGCAATTTCACCACTAGCAAGGGCAAAACGACAAAAAATGGAGTTAGCAGCAAACAAGGTTAAAGTTAGTAGTAGCTGAAGTAAGAATTTTATTTGAATCGAGGAAGGCATAAAAAAGGGCTATGAACTTAAGCAAAAAAGCCATCATAGCCCGTTAACAAAGAGATAAACAGTAAAGGAGCTTACTGATACATACCCTGTTACTTTAAAGAAGAATAGTATGCCGCTAAATCAGCAATATCTTCATCGGATAACGCTGCCGCATTAGCTTGCATCACCGCAGCCATGCCGCCATTGCGCTCTTTAGACTTATAAGCTTTCAGAGACGAAACAAGATAAGCCTCATTTTGCCCCGCTAAATTTGGGTACACAGGTACGGCAGCAATCCCCTCTGCACCATGGCAAGCAACACACGTTGCTGATTTGGCTTTACCGGCTTCGGCATCTCCTGCTGTCGCAAGCGTTGGCACACACGCCAATAAAGAAAGCCCGATTAGTAGTTTTTTCATTTTATTTTCCTTCACATTGCTCTGGTATTTACGGCCAAATATTTAATCATATTAGCAGTTTATATATAAGCGATACGGACTAAGATCAAATAAACTTAGACTACGCTCATCCAGTCTAGTCAGTACGTTGCTAAGGTGATGTTTGACCAAGCTGACCTCACTTAGCCAAGCTTAGCCGCAACTTGTGCTAGTCGATAGCATCAAAACGAGTAAATTCAGCAGCAAATTAAAGCGAAGGAAGAAGTTAAACGTCCTCAATACGATAGATTTTCTCTAGTTGTTTTTTGTTCGATACGGCGACATCTAAATCTCTCAGTAAGCCATCTTTAATGGAATAAACCCAGCCATGCACGGTTAACTCTTGCTCTCTTTGCCATGCTTGCTGCACGATACTGGTGTGGCAGATATTTTCTACTTGCTCAATCACATTCAGTTCGCATAAATAGTCGACGCGTTGCTCTTGAGTCATCTGAGAATTGAATTTACGACGATGCTTTTGATAAGTATCTTTAATATTACGCAGCCAATAATCAATCAAACCGTGAGAAGTATTTTCCAGTGCCGTTTTAATGCCTCCGCAGCCATAATGGCCTGTGACAATAATGTGTTTAACTTTAAGTACATCCACTGCATATTGGATCACAGACATACAATTTAAGTCCGTATGTACCACTAGATTAGCAATGTTACGATGAACAAAAATGTCGCCAGGAAGCAACCCCAATAACTGATTAGCCGGAACACGACTATCAGAGCAGCCAATCCATAAGTACTCTGGCGCTTGTTGCGCAGCTAACGTTTCAAAAAAAGCAGGATCTTCAGCCTTAATTCTCTCAGCCCAATCTTCATTATTTTCAAGCAGATGCCCTAATAAATCCACATTTCGTTCCTCATCTCTACTTTCTTCGGCCAATTTAGCGCACCTAGAGTAACCAAACACTGATACAAAGCAAATAATAAATCACAGCTTAAGACTACTCGTTTTAATGGAATGATTTTTAAACCATGTTTGCCATTCTGGCAACCAAAGCCACAGCAGTACCGCGGCCATTGTCATGGCATCAGCAAACCATCCATCCAATAAAATGCTAATCAGAGTTAAACCGGCAATAAGGGTTCGATTAAAGTGTTCGTTTAAGCGCTGACAGTTTAGATGAGACATATTATCCTCCGCAGCCATCACCAGCTTTTTGTAAATACTACAATTTAAAAAGCATGAACTATTCCAAGTTGCTTATTCCATCGCAATTAAATATTAAAAACCCTACTTGAGGCAGTGTTATACTTGATAGAAGAACAAATAAGACCAAGGAAGTCCTTTGTGTAATTTAACCCGCATGCTCAGCATCATACTATTAGCCCCTGTCAGTTACTTGACGTTAGCTGACGACCTCAGTGTAGAAGAAAAAAGTCCTTGTCTGTATGAAAGCCAAGAAAGCACCATGCTGGACAAAACCTATGACTACCTAAATTCAAAGCTTTGTGAACCAGCTCTTTGGTTCGATGATTTCTTTGTTGATGAGCGCGTAACACAAGACTCTAGAGCGGGCACTATGGTGCGCTGGTATAATGACTTTAAGCAAACCGAAGGCGAAGGCTTTACATATAAGACACGACTCTCTGCTCGAGTACACATTCCCAAAGCCACTAAACGATTAAAGTTAGTATTTGAAAGCGATGCTGACGATAAAGTTGCCGATCTCTTTCCTAATAGCAGTGACGACACAAAAAATACGTTCGGTTTACGCTATGACTGGTTTGTTAAAGAACGCTCCAGTTTGAATTTTAAAGTCAGCTTACACCCAGGTATTGAAGCACGTTATCGCTACACTTACCCATTCACCGCTGATACTTATGGCCGTATTACACAAAAAATTTACCAGAAAAAAAGCGATACAGGCAGCAAGACTGACCTCGATTTAGATCACAAAATCAATGACACTTTTTTACTGCGCTGGACTAATTTCGCCAAGGTAGAAACCAGCTTTAATGGCGCAGAATTAGGCTCAGGCTTAACTCTCTATCAATTTATCTCTGACACTCAAGCTCTCAGCTATGAGGCAAGTGTTCAAGGTAAAACGAAACCTTATCACTACCTTTCTAACCAACGACTGGCGGTTAGGTATCGACAAAGTATTTTCCGAAAGTGGTTTTTTTATGAGCTCACCCCTGCCGTTGAGTGGCCCAAAGAAGAAGAACTAGAACGACACGATGAAGTTTCTATCACCCTAAGGTTAGAGGTGCTGTTTAACAACATCTAGGTCTGCACAGCAGTTAGTTCAATAGTTAATACCTATTGAACTAACTGAAATAAACCAATGTAAGCCTATCCCATTTTCCTCTATGCTATAGCTAAGTTAATAAACATTGAGAGGAAATTTTATGTTAGCTGTTATTTTTGGTCGCCCAGGTTGCCCTTATTGCGTACGTGCAAAAGAGATTGCTGAAACACTCACCGAATCACGAGATGATTTTAAATTCCGTTATGTTGATATTCATGCTGAAGGCATCAGTAAAGCGGACTTGGAAAAAACCGTAGGTAAACCAGTAGAAACCGTACCACAGATATTTTTAGATCAAAGCCATATCGGCGGTTGCACCGAATTTGAAGCCTACGCAAAAGAAAACCTAGGCCTTTATCAAGAAGATTAATCGAGTGGTTGATACCTTCCAAGCGCCGCTTTGGTGTGCTAATGCACACTTACAAACGTTATTGCCGACGTTTCTCAATCGGCAGTTTCGTTTGCCTTTGCAACATCAAACCTTAACCACGCCCGATCATGATTTTTTAGACCTGATCTGGACCGAGCGTCCTCAGGCGGACTTTAATAAGCCGATTGTGATTATTTTTCATGGTTTAGAGGGGTCAATCAATTCACCTTATGCGCAAGGGATGATGAGTGCACTCAAGAAAGCAGGTTGGATAGGCTTGCTGATGCACTTCCGAGGCTGCAGTGGTCGGCCAAATTTACGCGCCCGCAGTTATCACAGCGGAGAAACCGCTGACGCTCGTTTTTTAATCAATTGGCTGCAACAACAATATCCAGCCCATCCTTTAATGGCGATAGGTTATTCCCTTGGCGGCAACATGCTGCTAAACCTACTGGCAGAGCCCCAAGCATCTGGCCTGATAGCGGCAGTATCCGTTTCGGCGCCACTGCGGCTTGATTTATGCTCAGCGAGACTGCAACAAGGGTTCTCGCGTGTTTACCAGCATCATTTATTAAGTCGCATGAAGAAAAATTTAAATAATAAAGTTAGTACAGGCGCCTTGGCCGAGTTTCCCGTCCCCAATACTGCTCAGCTGACAACGTTCCACGCTTTTGATGAAACCATTACGGCACCATTACACGGCTTTGCCAGCGCCGCAGAGTATTATCAAAAATGCAGTGCATTTGATAAGTTAACGGACATCAACACACCATGCTTACTTATCCATTCTAAAGATGACCCCTTCATGACGCCCGAAGTTATTCCACGGCCAGATCAAGTTTCCGCTTTAGTTGAACTGGCGATCAGTAAAAAAGGTGGTCATGTTGGCTTTGTTCAAGGTAACATCCAACGCCCCACATTCTGGCTAGAACAAACCATTCCGACATGGTTAAGCCAATTCAGCAAGAGCACAATATGATCATTCCCTACCAAGATATCAGCGCCGAAACATTAGAGCAATTGATTGAACATTTTGTCCTACAAGAGGGCACGGAGTACGGTGAACAAGATATTAGTTTGGCCGAGAAAGTTCTGCAAGTGAGAGCACAGCTTGAATCAGGCCGAGTCGTCATCGTTTATTCCGAATTACACGAGTCCGTAAATATCGTACCAAAAGACCAAGTTAGTGAAGAAAATTCAGCAATGTTAAGTTAACCATTTCCTGACACGTTTTTTTTACATACACTGCTTATCTATTTGTTATCTCATTATTGGATAAGGTTCTCCCATGTCAGCCACGCATCCCATTATTGCCATTACCGGTTCATCAGGCGCAGGCACTTCCACCACAACCTTAGCCTTCGCCCAAATTTTTCGTCAGCTTGGCATCAAGGCCGCTTTTGTGGAAGGGGATAGCTTCCACCGCTATACCCGCCCTGAAATGGATGTTGCAATCCGTAAAGCCCGTGAACAAGGTAAGCATATAAGTTATTTTGGCCCACAAGCGAATGACTTTGAACAACTAGAACATTTCATGAAGGAATACGGCGAAACGGGCACAGGTCGATTTCGTCGCTATCTACACACATTTGATGAAGCTGTGCCTTACAATCAAATGCCAGGCACCTTTACCCCATGGCAAGAACTCGAAGACAACACTGACTTATTATTCTACGAAGGCTTACACGGCGCAGTCTGCGATGGTAATACAGATGTCGCTCAGCATGTGGACTTTCTGATAGGGATGGTGCCAATTGTAAATTTGGAGTGGATCCAAAAATTAGTGCGCGATACATCTGAGCGCGGCCATTCTAGAGAAGCCGTAACAGACTCAATTGTTCGTTCAATGGATGACTACATTAATTTTATTACACCGCAGTTTTCACGCACACACATTAACTTTCAGCGCGTGCCCTTGGTGGACACCTCTAACCCCTTTAGTGCTAAGAACATCCCATCACTGGATGAAAGTTTGCTGGTGATCCGCTTTCGCGGTATTAAGAACATGGACTTTCCTTACCTGCTCTCGATGATTGATGATGCGTATATGTCACGTATGAATACCATAGTCGTACCAGGCGGGAAAATGGGCTTTGCCATGGAGCTAATACTAACGCCGTTAATCCGTCAACTAATGGCAACGGGTAAAATCGCCTAAATTAACGGGCTCATCTTAGACGAGCCCACTACCTATTTACGCGGTTTTAACTTCAAAGCGAGCATTGATCTCTACTGTTGGTTCAAGCATTTTAGCAACCGAGCAATACTTTTCCATTGAGGCGTTAATCGCTTTGTCGACTATACTCGCGTCAACGTCAGTACCCGTTACCGTGTATAACAAATCAATTTTAGTGAAAACCCTCGGTGCCGATTCAGCTCGCTCGGCTGTCACACCAACTTCGCAACCTTGGATTTTCTGCTTCGCGTCCTTTAAATCTGAAACGATATCTACAGAGCTACAGCCAGCAATCGCCATTAGTACTAACTCCATTGGGCTGGCTCCGTCGGTGCCGCTGTTGCCATCCATTAAAACTTGATGTCCCTTCGACGATTGACCAACAAATTTTAAGGCCTGCGACCACTCCACTTTAATTTGCATATATTTCTCATTTACTTATTGTGACAATAGGATGATTAAGCTTGGTTTTTTTCTTAAACATTGAGCTAGTTCAAATCGACAATTAGATCAAAATCAATCTAAAAAGCTGATCCAGCGCTAATTTTATAACTTTATCAATCAAGACTTGCAGCATGATTACAAGGCTTTTATGCTATCATGCGTTAACTAAAATAGCTCACTGCTAATGATGTCTTGCTGCAGGTGCAACCAGATTGAAGCGGTAAATATAAGAATAGAGGAACACATATGGTACTTGGTAAACCTCAAGCAGATCCGACATTAGAATGGTTTTTGTCGCACTGCCATATCCACAAGTATCCTTCTAAAAGCACATTGATCCATGCTGGCGAAAAAGCTGAAACTCTTTACTATATCGTAAAAGGCTCGGTTGCTGTGTTAATCAAGGATGAAGAAGGCAAAGAAATGATCCTGTCTTACCTTAACCAGGGAGACTTTATGGGTGAGTTAGGTTTGTTTGATGAATCAGAAAACCCAATTCGTACCGCTTGGATCCGCGCAAAATCTCCATGTGAAGTGGCTGAAATTTCTTACAAGAAATTCCGTCAGTTGATTCAGGTAAACCCTGAAATTCTAATGCGCCTTTCTAGCCAAATGGGCTCTCGCCTACAGGAAACCAGTCAAAAAGTAGGCGACTTGGCTTTCCTAGATGTAACTGGTCGTATTGCACAAACTCTGTTAAGCCTAGCTAAACAGCCTGATGCAATGACCCATCCAGATGGCATGCAAATTAAAATTACCCGTCAAGAAATCGGCCAAATCGTGGGTTGTTCTCGTGAAACTGTCGGTCGCATTCTGAAAATGCTGGAAGAGCAGAACCTCATTTCAGCTCACGGTAAAACCATTGTGGTATTCGGTACCCGTTAATTCGGCACCCATTAACTTGGGTTAGCCAATACTAGCAAGGTGGTATAAAACGAGGCTTAAGCCTCGTTTTTTTATGTCTGGCATTCACGTTGTTCGCTTTTTGGCAAATTTCAGGCATAAAAAAACCGGCCTAAGCCGGTTTTTAAGAAGTAAGTGTAAAACTTACTCTGCAGCTACTACTGAAACTTTAACAGTTGCAGTTACGTCGCTGTGTACTTGGATTGCGATGTCGTATTCGCCAGTGTTACGTAGAACACCTTCTGGTAGACGAACTTCGCTCTTCACTACTTGTACGCCAGCTGCAGTAATTGCATCAGCGATATCACGAGTACCGATAGAACCAAATAATTTGCCTTCTTCACCCGCTTTAGAAGCGATAACAACCGCTTCTAGTGCGTTTAGCTTCTCGCCACGTTGCTCAGCAGCTGATAGGTCTGCAGCAATTTTAGCTTCTAGCTCAGCACGGCGTGCTTCGAATTTCTCTGTGTTTGCTTTGTTTGCAGGAACCGCTTTACCCTGTGGGAAAAGGAAGTTACGAGCATAACCAGCTTTAACAGAAACTTGATCACCTAGCGTACCTAGGTTAGCAACTTTGTCTAATAAAATAATTTCCATGTCACTTCCCCTCTTACTGATGTAAGTCAGTGTATGGTAAAAGAGACAGGTAGCGTGCGCGCTTGATTGCACGAGCTAGCTGGCGTTGGTATTTTGCACGTGTGCCAGTAATACGGCTAGGTACAATTTTACCACTTTCAGTAACGTAGTTTTTTAAAGTCACTACATCTTTGTAATCGATTTCGCTTACGCCTTCAGCAGTAAAGCGACAGAACTTACGACGACGGAAATAACGTGCCATTTGCCTGATCCTTAAATAATTTTCTCAATGTACTGAGCATGTAAAACCAATTCACCATTACCACTTTGGTTTTTATGGCTAGCGAGAAATCCACTCACCTTAATTTTACTGCCCTTCTCTATTTGATTTGAAACCTGTGTTGCCATCTCGCCCGCCACTACTATGGGCATAATGCAAAAGCATTGGCGAATTAAGTTGGCTTCTGTCTGCCGCGATTCATGTTTCATTTTAAACTTACAATGAACAATGCCTGCCGGACTTTTAGTCAACTTAGGAGAGCTAATTAACTCACCGCTTAGTTGCAAACAGTTTTCTGACACAAATTACTCTTCGCTGGCAGCCTCTTGAGGAGCTTCTTCCGCTTGCGCTTGTGGAGCAGCAGAATCAAAAGCTGGACGAGAATCGCGTGATTGACGCTCTTCTTTAGCTTTAGCCATTGGAGAAACTTCAGTGATAGCAGCTTTAGTACGCATGATCATGTTACGGATCACAGCATCGTTGAAACGGAAAGCAGTTTCCAGTTCGTCGATTACAGCTTGCTCAGCTTCTACGTTTAATAGAACGTAGTGTGCTTTGTGTAGCTTGTTGATTGGGTAAGCCAATTGACGACGGCCCCAATCTTCTAGACGGTGAATAGTACCGCCATTGTCGGTGATCATCGCGCTGTAGCGCTCGATCATGCCGTTAACTTGTTCACTCTGATCAGGGTGAACCATAAATACGATTTCGTAATGACGCATTTACTTGATCCTTACGGGTTTAATCAGCCTCTGTGTGCGGCTCAGTCTGGTACCGTCAGAAGCAAGGAACAAAAGGGTGATGACTGATTTAAGGTCGCAAATTATACAGAGCAACAGGCAGATACACAAGGGAAATAAACGCCTTGTATAAAAGCTTTTTTTTGCAGATAAAGCCTTCTAAAATAGGTAAAACTTTCGATTTCATGGTAATCAATGCGCGCGCTTTTCGTTTTATTTTTTTGCAGTTTCTCTTCGCTTGCGATTGTTCCTCCCGAATATGATGATCCCATCGAGCCTTGGCAATCATCTATTGAATTTGGCTGGATGTATGACAAAGGCAACAAAACCACTCACGCATTAAACAGCGTGCTCATCATAGATTACGATGCCGATAGCGATTTAACCGGACATATTGAATACAACTTTGACTACGCAAGCGATGACGGCGTGCCTTACACCAAAAGAGGTCGAATACAACTACAAGGTGATTACGCCCTCTCTGATGAAGATTATATATTTTTACGCGTTGATCTTAAAAAGCATAAATTTGCCAGCTTCGCCAAAGAACAAACTTACTCCAGTGGATACGGTAAAACTTTCCTTGACGAAAATGAGCACAAACTTAGCCTAGAAATTGGTCCTGGTTATCGATACTCAGAGCCACAAAAAACACTACAAGACCAAACTAAAAAGAAAGAAGGGATTGTTCGCAGCGTTATAAAGTACCAACGCTCTTTCACTGAGAGCATCAAGTTTTATCTTGATACATCACTCGAAACCGGCAACAAAAATACCATCTCCAATATTGATGCAAAATTAGAGAATAAAATATTAAACGACCTATCCTTGGTATTTAGCTTCAGCAATACCTATACCAAAAACGTACCAGTTGGCGCAGTTAACAACGAATTCACCAACAAAATTAATGTTCGTTATCTATTTTGATGTCAATTCACTGTCTCAACAAATAAAGCCAATCGATCTAGCAAGCATTATACCTATATGAGGAATGCCACCTCAAAGCAAAGCTCTCCCAACACAGTAAAACCATGCTCTTGAGCAGAGCAATACAAAAAGCTAGTGCATTGATGTACACAGGCGGCTAAGGCCAATATAACGTGCAGTGAACCACAAGCTACCTTGCGCAAAGTAAGGATTAGGCTGGCTAACTTATATTTTGACACTTCTCAACTATCCCCCGCTAAAGAATAAAAAGTTTTTATTCGAAACAATTTGACAAAAAACTTTAGCCACCTATAGTAATAAATGTTTCGAAACGAAACAAAATTACAAATAACTTAAATGAGGACAGACCATGACCAAACCTATTTTTTACCATGCTGGTTGTACGATTTGTGTTGAAGCTGAACAACAAGTAGCCAAAGCATTGAATGCTGAAATTGTTCACTTAGGCGAACAGCCTGAGCGTTTATCTGAAGCGGAAGCAGCAGGTATTAAATCTGTACCAGCAGTGCTGCTTAATGGTGGTGTCTTCCACATTAACTTCGGTGCTTCACTGGCAGATCTCAAAGCTTAATGGGCCATTGGGCAGCAGTTTGCTGCCCTTTTTTATTAAAAGAGGGAAAGCGACAATGAAAAAATACCTAGTGACAGCCATGGGATTGGTATTAAGCGCAGCGGTCTTTGCTGACGGTGATCATCAAGGTCATATTATGAGCAAATCCGATGCTAAAATAGCGAGTGAATTTGACCTGACACACGCAAAAATCATTAAAAACGCGGCCTCATTAACTTTCCAAGCGGAAGTAACAGATAAACTGGGCCAAACCAAACCGAAAGCAATCGGTAAATTGGGTGGCTCAGAAGTTTACAGCTATGTATGGCCAACCAATCTGGATTCAGAAGCGGTAGGCTTTGAGAAAGGTCAAGGGATCTTAGCGTTAGCAGTAACCGCGCACCCAGACTTTGATGATACACCAAAGTTTGATGAAAACTTAGATGGCGATAAAGCCAATGATGGCAACGAATGGCATTCACACTGGGTAGTTTTAACCAAAGATGAGTCTTGTGGCGGCGGCCTGAAAGTGAAAGATATTCCTGAAGGTCAAACACCTGCGTTGCCTGCGACTTGGCCAGGTTTGCCGATTTACATTGATAGCCCTGGTTACACACCTGAGTTTGTCAAAAATGAAGTATCGGTAGAAGTACCAACGAAAGATCTTTCTTTCCAAGAAGACTTCCAGTTTGATGCGGTAACAGCGGTATTGCAAGTGAACGATAGTGTACATAACCCGCTATTGTGTGTCACAGCAGTGAACGACGTAGCCTCGGGTGATTTATCATTACCGGGCAAAGTGGTTACTAAAAAGTAAGGGATAGTTAATGTCCGTTCACGTATTTGATACTTATGCTTATACCGCCGCAGGCAAGCGTTTGCATTTTGATGTGCTGCTGCCTACACGAGATGCGGAATTAGCATTAACTATCGCACAAAAATGGTTGTCTGAAATAGGTGAAGAAGGCGCTGAAATTCGCAGTGGTGGTTGCTCGTTTTGCCATAGCGCTGCTTCACTACCTGAATACGATGACACCATTAAAAAACAAGGTTACGCCATCTATAAACTAGAAGGTTGTCCAGCTTAACAGGTGTGACGCTTTATAATAATAAAGCGAGTAAAGTGACAATGGGGGTTAAGCCCCATTGTCACTAACAACTTTTAACTGGTGCTCGCGACAAATTAATTCACCAAATTTACGCGGTAATTCTTTTTGGGTCAGCTGACACAGAAAAAGGGTTTGGTTTTTAGGGGCATGGTGAATACATGTTTTACACAGCCCAAAGCTAACATTTCTTGTTTCGTTTTGAATATCTATCAACAAGGCTTCTAATTGTTGCTCTAACGTACTACTTTGATCATTTGAGCAACGTTCAAGAGCGTGTCGTAAACTCGGAGGAGGCATAGTTTGGTCAGCAATGTCCTTACCGGCATCGGTCAAGCTTAAGTGATAAACCCGTTTATCTTGTGCGTCTTTCGTCTTAGTTAAATAACCTTTATTTTCGAGTAATGTAATCGATTGTGATGTGGTTCCTTTGGTGGTACCCAAGAAATCTTTGACCGCAGCTGGTGTATCACTAAATAAGTTACAACGACTCAAGTAGTAAAGCACTTCCAAGTGCACAGGATGTAAGCCATGACTTAATCCAGCCTGCCTAACTTCATTGCGAAATAAAGTACTTAACCGCTCTAATAAATCACAAGTTTTAATCGTATTTGCCATGGATACCTGTTTTAAGTTTTTAATCGAAACAATACTCCGTTAGTATAGCACCATGATGGTTATTGACACCAATTTGCATCTGAACTAAGCCCGTCAATGAAAGGAATGTCGTCATGTTATTGATTCTTTTCCTTGTAACTATTCAGGTAAAGGTCTGATTTTTGGAACCCCACATAAATGCTAACAACTAACGTAACTGTGCTGTCTGGCACTATCCAGCCATTAACAACAAGCTTAACCAGTGCGATCAAGAAAGCACCAATTATAGAGCCAACTTGGTTGTCTGAATTGGGACTCGCCAACGATCAGCAAGCAGACACTAAGCATCACGGCGGTGTTGATAGAGCGTTACACCTCTACCCTGTAGAGCATTACTTGTCATGGCAGCGCAGCTATCCAGAACGAAATTGCTTTAAAGCTGGAGCGTTCGGTGAAAATTTATCGGCGCAAGGGCTGACTGAAACAGAGGTCTGCATCGGCGACGTGTTTCAATTAGGCGACGCAGTGATAGAGGTCAGCCAACCGCGATCGCCTTGTTTTAAGTTGAATCACCGCTTTGCCATTCCTAATATGGCTTTATTACTTCAAGTAAATGGCTTAGCGGGTTATTTACTGCGCGTTTTACAGCCTGGAAACATCGCGCCAAATACACAACTGAGCTTAATTTCGAGAGCCTTTCCCGAGTTGACCGTGAAAGAAGTCGCGTGGCGGTTCTTTAATGACCCATTGAATGAGGCTTTTCTACAGCAACTAGTAGCGTGCAGTGCGCTTTCAGAAAGCTGGAAGGTTAAAGCACAGCAGCGCTTAGAAACAAGTAAAGTGGAAGACTGGAACAGCCGTTTGTTCGGCTTCAACTTAGGTTAACCAGCAGGCTTCATTAAGCTATGTTGCCGATGCGTTTTTTGGCGAATCAAGCATCATACCGATGTGAGGGATGCCGTCTTCTAGATAAGGCTCACCGACTATCTGAAAACCGTGCTGCAGGTAAAAACCTTGTAAGTGGGTCTGTGCGCTAAGATAAAAAGGCAGATTAAAGTGAGCCTTTGCAGCCGTCACGCCTCGCGCCATCAATTGATGACCTAAGCCGATATTTCTCGCGGGCATCGCCACAATCACTCTACCAATAGAGGCTTGCGGATAGGCAGTATGGGGCGGCAAAATACGTAAATACCCGACCACCTCATCACCTTGCCACGCGGATAAATGCAACGTATCTGGATGACAATCTAGCCCATCTAAGTCTTGATAAGGGCAATCTTGCTCAACCACGAATATCGCCATCCGCAGTGCTGCAACTTGATACCACTGGGAGGCAGTAAATTGTGAAAAGTGGCTAAGCTGCCACTTTATTTGGTGTGATAAGCCCTTATTCATAAGACCGGTTTACTTAGCTTGATAACCCGCGCGCTGGCGCACCACTTCAAACAAACAAATACCGGTCGCCACCGACACGTTTAAGCTTGATACCGAGCCCGCCATTGGCAAGCTAATTAGCTCATCACAATGTTCACGTGTTAGTCGGCGTAAACCCGCACCTTCGGCGCCCATTACTAGGCCAACAGGGCCAGTAAGTTTGGTTTCGTATAAAGTTTGTGTTGCTTCACCCGCCGCGCCATATAACCATACACCGGCTTCTTTTAACTCACGCAACGTTCGCGCAAGATTGGTAACCTGAATAAGTGGAATACTTTCCGCTGCACCACATGCTACTTTGCGCACCGTGGGTGTTAAGCTTGCTGATTTATCCTTTGGTACGACGACGGCATGCACGCCCGCAGCATCCGCACTACGCAAACAAGCGCCTAGATTATGAGGGTCGGTAACCCCATCTAAAATCAATAAAAAGGCAGAGCCATCATTAGCTTTCAGGATGTCATCTAAATCACCTTCGTTGAGCACCGGCGCTGCTTTCACGCGTGCAATAATGCCCTGATGCTGACCACCATCGGTTTTATCATCCAATGCTTTACGCTGCATGAATTGCACCGACACACCCAAGCGTTGTAAACCTTGAATAATCGGTAACATACGTTCGTCTTGGCGGCCTTTTAGAGCGTACACTTCAATGATACGCTCAGGGTTATTTTCTAGTGTCGCCTCTACGGCATGAATGCCGTAGATTAATTCAGATTTGCTCATTTCGTTTTCTTCGCTTTATTTTTGTTTTTAGCCACACGCTTAGACTTTTTAACTGTCTTTTTCTTTTTCGGCTTACCGGATGCTAGCTCAATGCTATGACCCTTGCCTTTACCTTTGCGCCTGATAGGTTTATCGGTTGTCTTTTCAGTCGTAGCTTGCTCGCTGGCAGGCCTATCTTGCCCTGCACTGTTTTGCTGTCTATCGCCCCCGCGCTTACTGCCGCCACGAGGTTTTCTACCGCTCGGCTTGGCTGTATTGTCGTCGCCTTTAGTGGCTTTGGGTTTACGGCCAGAGCGACGACGTCCGCCTTCTTCACCTGCTAATTCAAAATCAATTTTCTTATCGTCTAAATTGACTGACAGCACCTTAACCGACAAGGTATCACCGATACGGAACACGCGACCGGTGCGCTCACCCTGCATCACTTGTCGACCGGCATCATACTGATAATAATCTCCCGGTAAAGAAGTAACGTGAACAAGGCCGTCGATGTGCAAGTCATTTAAACGAACAAAGAAGCCAAAGTTAGTCACCGCCGCGATGGTGCCTTGCATTTCATCACCAACGTGATCTTGCATGTACTCACATTTCAAGAAGTCCGCTACATCGCGGGTAGCATCGTCAGCACGGCGCTCGGTCATTGAACATTGCTCACCCAAGATTGGCATATCTTCTTCAAGGTAATGGTAACCGCCAGTATCGGTCCAACGATGGCCAGGGTTTTTCACCTCTTTCGCCAATTGGAACTTAATGGCGCGATGTAAGATCAAATCAGGGTAGCGACGAATAGGCGAGGTAAAGTGCGCGTATTCTTTAAGTGCCAAGCCAAAGTGGCCGACGTTTTCATCTTGATACACGGCTTGCTTCATTGAGCGTAGCAGCATGGTTTGGATCAGCTCAGCATCAGGGCGCTCTTTAATTTTATCTGCCAAATCAGCATAGTCACGCGGCTGCGGCTCTAGGCCACCACGTAGCTCTAAACCCAGCTCACTTAAAAAGCTTCTAAAGCCGGTCAGCTTTTCTTCACCCGGCGTTTCATGTACCCGAAATAACGCGTGAGCTTCCATTTTTTCAATGTAACGCGCCGCCGAGACGTTGGCTTGGATCATACATTCTTCGATGATCTTATGGGCATCATTGCGGTGCAAAGGCACTATCTGTTCAATTTTGCGTTGCGAGTTAAAAATGAAACGGGTTTCTTGGGTTTCAAACTCCATGCCACCACGAATATGACGCGCACTTTTCAGTGCTTGATACATCGCGTGTAGCTCGTGCAAGTGTTTTACATGGCTTGAATACTGCTCACGTAAGGCTTCATCGCCGTCTAAAATATTTGCCACTTTGGTGTAAGTAAAACGCGCATGGGAGTTCATCACCGCTTCGTAAAACTTGTAACCCGACAAACGACCTGCCGCAGAAATGGTCATTTCACATACCATACACAAACGATCAACTTGAGGGTTAAGTGAACATAAACCGTTGGAGAGCTTTTCCGGCAACATAGGAATAACCTGGTCAGGGAAATAAACCGAGTTACCGCGATTTAACGCTTCTTTATCTAAAATACTGCCATGGCGCACATAATAGCTAACATCAGCAATGGCGACCCATAAACGCCAACCGCCCGATGGTTTTTTCTCACAATAAACCGCATCGTCAAAGTCACGGGCATCTTCACCGTCTATGGTGACTAGCGGTAAATCACGCAGATCGACGCGACCAACTTTGGCATGCTCAGGCACAGCATCACCAAATACGTTTAGCTCTTTATCAATACCATCTGGCCAGCTGTGCGGAATATCATGAGTGCGCAAAGCAATTTCTACTTCCATCCCTGGCGCCATATTTTGGCCAAGAATTTCAATTACCTTACCAATAGCATTAACACGAGGACGTGGGCGAGTGGTGATTTCAGTCACTACCACTTGGCCGTGACGAGCGCCATTTCGCACCTCGGTAGGGACAATAATATCTTGCGCAATACGGCTGTCGTCAGGTACCACAAAGCCGACACCATCTTCCAAGAAGAAGCGCCCTACTACTTGTATCGGAGTGTCATCCAACACACGAATTAAACGCGCTTCGGTGCGACCGCGAGCGTCGACTTTTACTGGTTGAACCAGCACGTAATCGCCATGAAATAGCGACATCATTTGTTTTGGCGGTAAGAATAAATCAACCCCGCCTTCTTCTGGTTTAACAAAACCAAAGCCATCTTTGTGGCCAATTACTTTACCCTTTACCAGTTCTAATTTGTCCGGTAAGGCATAACTCGCATTGCGACAATAGACCAATTGACCATCGCGCTCCATCGCCTTTAAACGGCGGCGCAATGCAATGTAATCATCATCGGTGCTTAATTCTAATGTTTTAAATAACTCATCTCGAGTGGCCGGTTTGCCAAGCTTTTCAAGCAGGTTCAAAATAAATTCACGGCTAGGAATGGGTTTATCGTATTTCTGCGCTTCGCGCGCTTCAAATGGGTCTTGTGACATGTGCTCTTCTCCTCGAAGGAATACCTGCCAGTATATCCGAATCCCTTGTTTTTTGAATGAAAAATACGCGAAAACAGAAATGAATAAAAGGCAAGAAAATATAGTAAGTTTATTTCAGGATAAAACCTTTACCAACAGCTAATCTTAATAGGGTAAAGCATTATATTCCTTATTGAGGGAGCAGGACGCTCCCTATTTTTTTGTTCTTTATTTAAGTAACCTGAAGCAAATTACGGTGCTATTCGTTTCGCTCTTGCTACTATGTTAGCGGGCATTTTCTGACTCAACTGCTTGAGAATTTTAGCTGCCTGCTGGTAGGTTTTCTTATCACCAATAATTGCATGATGTAGTAAACGATAAGCCTCTTCATAATCTTTCGGGCTACCATTACCTTTTACTAATAAATCAGCCCATTGCAGCTGCGCCGGCAAAAAACCTAAACCAGCAGACTCTCGTAACAATGGCATCGCCTTAGCAATATCGCGCTGCACTAATGTGCCTTTGACATAATATCGACCAAGCTGCTCTAGTGCCGCAGGTAAACCTTGATTGGCCGCTTGCCACATAAAATAAACGCCAAGCTCTGGATCTTTGTCGACACACACGCCCCACGCCAGCATATCGCCCCAAAGAAATTGATAACTAGGCTCTTGCACCTTAGTCGCATGAGCTTCAATATCTTGCACCAATTGGCACTCATCTTTCTTTACCCGAGCTAAATGCTGATTTTTATTAATCAACACTACCAACTCATCTTGGGTGTACAATTGCACTACTTCATAATCTTGCGCGGCTTGCAGGGTAAAAATACTACAGCAAAACAACCCTAATAAATACTTATACATAAATTAATCCTTACGTCCTCAGTCAAGTATATCGGCACCGCCTTGGTAATCTTAACCTTAAAACGGCAATAGCATGCGTTCAGTAGAGCTGACTGCAAACACGTCACAAGTAACTAATGCAAGTAATAAGCCAACAAAAACTTATTGATAATAGATATCATTTGCATTATTGTTACAATATAACATCACAACATAAGTAAGAGACAATGCAAGCAAATATCCACCCCGACTACGACTATGTTATCTTTCACGATACTTCCGCAAATCACTCATTTTTGATCCGCTCAACTTACAAAAGCGATCAAACCATGCAGTGGCACGATGGCAAGCACTATCCAGTTTGTTACCTAGATACTTCCAGTGAATCTCATCCTTTCTACACAGGCAAGCAAAGCTTAGTTAAGTCTGAAGGGCGTATTGCCAAATTCAACCATCGTTTTGGTTTTACAAAATCAACAGGTAAGGAAAAATAATGCAGGTACTTAGCTCATTAAAATCAGCCAAACAACGCCACCGAGACTGTCAGATAGTCAAACGACGCGGACGTTTGTATGTCATTTGTAAGAGTAACCCAAGATTTAAAGCAGTGCAGGGCGGCACCAAAAAACGTAAAGGTTAATATAATCAATAGGTTTACCGCATCACGAAGCGGTAAACCAAGCGTTAACTGAAGAAATCAAGCGCGGCTGCTGAACTTACGCTCTTCAACGTTAATCTTAATTTTGTCGCCTTGCGCAATGTGTTCAGGCACTTGCACCACTAAGCCAGTTGTTAACGTGGCAGGCTTAGTACGAGCGGTTGCAGAGCCACCTTTTAATGAAGGCTCTGTTTCAGCAATCACTAACTCAACGCTACTTGGCAAATCAATCGCAACTGGCGCGTCGTTCACTATGATGGCTTGCAACCCTTTCGTTTCTTCATCAATGAACAACAGTTCATCTTCAATGTTTTCTTTATTGAAGCTGTAAGATGAGTAATCTTCGTTATCCATAAATACATACTCGTTACCATCAGCATAAGAAAACATCACCGGACGGCGTGTTAAATCGGCTAACGTCAACATTTCTGAATCTTTAAACGACTGATCAAGCTTATGGTTAGTCCCCACGCTGTACATACGCATACGATAAATACTACCGCCGGCGCGCCCTTGAGGCACAGAGCGCTCGATATCACGCACAATATAAGCATCGCCATTAAACTCAATGGCCATATTTTTTTTGATTTCACTCGCTTTAGGCATTTTACCCAACTCCTAGGATTGTAATTTGGCGGATATATTAATCAGGATTTTGCTTTGTGGGTATAAATTTGTGCAAGCTTTGTGGTGATTTTTCATCGTTAGATGACAAAACACATCATTTACTCGCGCTAAAACTCTATTAGCCAGTGTGACGGTAGAAAGAGTCAACCACATACTAACAGCATTCGACACTGAATATTCCGCGCTGTAAGCAGTTTAGCGCTGACGCTGTGAAGTACTCGACTAATCAACACAGTACAAGGGATCGTCAGAAAAATAACCTTAGTCGATATAAGCCAACTCGACATCATTATTGGTCAAGCTCTCAATTCTTATGCTCTAGCTATCTTAACTAACCCATAAAAGTCACTTTAATGTATTCTTAGCCACTCATTATTGGCAATGAGAGAAAGCAATGGATCCTCAAACACTGGATAGCTTAGCTGCAGCTTATACTGCAGCCCCCTCTTCTGAATTAGCTAACATTTTAGTTAAAAGCTACATCGAAAGCGCTCAGCTAGAGCAAGCAAAACTCTACCTTGGAGATATTGATACAAATTTAGCTGAAACAACGTTAATTTCACTGTGCACAGCATTCGCGCAAGATAAAGATATTGAACACCTTAGCAAGGTAGCGGACAAGCTCGACAATCATCGCTTTCAAGTTTATTTAGATACCCTTGAGCAATCCGAACACGGTTATTTAGCAAAAAACATCTACCAATCTCTGCGATTATCACACCCTGAGTTGAAAACAGCAGCGCGTGATCAGCATTTCCAATTGGTCGATGAAAAAATTAAACTCAGAGTGATCGATACACCCAATACGGCCGAGGTGCTATCGCTAACACACCATCGTCAACCAACAACCAATTTTAGTGATGTTGTTGGCCTTGAAGCGATTAAAAAACAAATTAACAAGAGAATCATTTTACCTTTTCAAAAGCCCTCCATCTTCCAGCGTTTTAAGAAAAAAGTAGGTGGCGGTGTATTATTGTACGGACCTCCTGGCTGCGGTAAAACATTACTCGCTAGAGCAACAGCCGGTGAATGTAATGCCTCATTTTTTAATGTTGAAGTAGCAGACATTCTTGATATGTATATTGGCGAGTCAGAGCAAAAGCTTAAAGCGATTTTTGATAAAGCCCGCCAAGAAAAGCCCGCCGTCATCTTTTTTGACGAACTAGAAGCACTGGCCGGAAAGCGAGAGCATGCACGTAACAACGCCACCAGCAACACCATCAGCCAATTTCTAACCGAACTCGACGGCTTTTCACAACAAAATGACGGCATACTGGTGTTGGCGTCAACGAATGTTCCTTGGGCGATCGATTCAGCTTTTCTCAGACCGGGACGCTTTGATCGGATGTTTTTCATTCCTCCTCCTGACGCTGTCGCCCGAGAAGCCATTCTCAAACATCATATGACAGATCGTCCTATGACAGCGGATATTGCGTTTAATGCAATCGCGCAGAAAACATCGGGCTACTCGGGGGCTGATCTCGCCAATTTGATTGAGATGGCTGCAGACGAAGCGATTGACGAAACCATCGAGACTGGCGAAGAAACTGAAATAACAATGAAACATTTTATTCAATCACTCGGACAAAGCCGTGCGACGACCACTGAATGGCTAACCACAGCAAGAAACTATGCTCGCTATGCCAATGATGGAGGCCGCTATAATGATGTCCTGGATTTTATTAAAAAGCATGGAAAATAGAACAGATTATGGAAAGCTATAACATTATTGATGAACCTAAACCTAGTTGGGGTTCAACCTTTGTACTTGACCCCATCGCAATCCTTTTCCTATGCATTTTTATTCCCGTACTTTGGTCACCACCTTTAGCTGCAACGTATTGGTTCCCCTTGGTTTGGATGGTTGCAAATGGAATTTTCATGGGCAGCCCAACCATTAAAAAGGAGCTGCTGATCGCCGTACTAGGAGGGTTAACCCTATTAGGGCTACTCATTGGTTTTGGAGCCATCGCAAAACAAGATGGAATGGGCGTAATGGTATTTCCATATTTTAGGATCTTGCTCAAAGCGGCATTATTTTTATGCTTATATTACATCGCATTCATCCAATCTGGTCCTTACGCTCTCCATCAATACATCTACACACAGGGGCAGTCAAATGAATGATTACTACTTTGACACCGCGCTTCAAAGCTACAACCAAGGGAGACACGCCCACTCGGTAACGCTTTTAAAACAACTTCTTGGCGAGTCACCTGAGAAAGCTGTTTACCATGGATTATTGGCGGCTAACTTGTTAGCGATGGGCCGTATTCATGCTGCTGACTATGAGTTAAAACTCGCTCTCAACCTTGATCCTACTAATGCATTTTTCCACCTAGTCGCCGCGCGGGTATTCCTGTTTAAAGGGAAAATAACCGCCGCCCTTGAAAGTTGCGATCACTCATTGCAACTTGAACCCAATGACCATAATGCCTTACTGCTTAAAGGGGAGCTTTATGGTCGACTAGAAAAGCGCCGCTTGCAATTATCGGCACTGCAAGCTGCTGCTAACATAGCGCCTGATTCAATCAGCATCATGATTGCTTTTGGGGAATATTTTCTAGACACAGGTGATTATAGATCGGCCAAGGAATACGCAGAAGAAGCCCTTAACAGAGATGCTCAAGACCAAGATGCTAACCTACTAATGGGTGAAATAGCACTCGCATCAGATAATATTGAAGATGCTGACTATCATGCTAAATTTGCCATTATGCAAAACCCAGAAAACCGCCAAGCACTTAATTTGTTTGCGCAAATTAAAATGCGAAAAAGTGCTGTTTTTGGCTTATGGTGGAAACTAAATAATTACTTGAGCAATATGTCTAACCTGTCCTCCGGGCTAATATTGATAATTGGTTTTTTAAGCTTTAATTTACTCTCACAGATCGCGCTAGATTTAGGCTATTCGACCGTCAGTTTTTTACTTTCCTTAACGTGGCTTGGGCTGGTGGTTTATTCATGGGTGGCGATCCCCTACTACCATAAGATGCTGAGAAGAGAACTTGAAAAGTTTCAGTTCAATCCTGATTACTAAACTAGAATAAGCCCAAGGGAGTAGAGAGGATATCCTCTCTACTCCCTTGGGCGCTAACTGCTGTTTAACCAGAAACTAGAGCACGGTTGTCTAAAAATTACTTACTTCCAATGGTCCAGTAGTCGTAATAAAGCTCGTTTTCATCAGCGATTTGCTTAAATGAGTGGCTTAACTCAAATAAAGACTGCAATGCTGTAATATCTATCTGTTTCGACAGGCTTGTCATAAAATAAGTACTGCCATTTTCACTTTTTTCTTGGCTAATTGCTGTCACCAACATGCCTTGCGCCTTGGCTTGTGCCACAACAGCAACCAAAGAGTCTTTATTACGCGCATAAAAATAAGAACGCACTTGCTGCTTACCCTCAAGCTTCAGCCCTTGCGAACGCAGATTGGCAAGAATACGCAGATCGGTAGTTTGCTGAACTTGTTGGGCAAAAGACAGATAAGCGGGCTCAAGCTCATTTTTCTCATCAATCGACAACACGTTTAGCTCTCCCCCGGCAATCGCTTGGGCAAAAATACTATTCACCGGATGGATCACCGAGAAATGATTGGCGCCCTTCACTAAAGCGGTTTTAACTTTATTGTTCGGCTTCCCTTGTAGTCGCTGTTGAAAGTCCTCAATGCTTCCAGCATTACCGAATTCACCTTCAATGATATAAGTGGGTTTAGTGATATAAGACAGGAAGTTATTTGGGCTTCTTAAGTAAATTTCTTTATCGTTCCAAACAAAATTGGCACGCTTTTTACCATAATGATTAGCCGTTGGCCCAAGTGAAATAACGCCAGCGAATATATCCGTCGCTTCAGCCACCAACAATGCCAATGTCCCGCCGGTACTGTGCCCACCAAGGTAAACCCGCTCAGGATCAATATAATCTAAACTTCTAAGATACTTACCTGCACTAATTACATCGTTGACTTCACCATAAAACTGCTCGACCACACCAGGATTTCCTTTAACACCACCTCGCAGTGTTGGAAACATCATGACAATGCCATAATCTCGATAAACTCTGGCAGACTGTTCATTGTCCACATCGATCTTGGTCCATAGATAATCACCCGGCGAACTGGTCGGGAAACCGCCCGTTAGCCATATAATCGCTGGCCTTTTTTCATTTTCGGTCAGTTTCGGCTGACTCAGATAAGCTGGCATCTCGCCTAACTCGGTACGGTATTTAATGATGTTGAAGATGTCTGACGGTGGCCTGGTTATCTCTTCGTCTATCTTTTCTTGTTTGCTCAACACTGTGGTATGACCGGCGCGCTCAACGAGTAAATTATCAGCCCAAGTTGAGCAGGTAAAAAGCACCAAAACCACCACAAATAATGGATGTCGCATCTTTTTTTGCATTTTCATCAATTCCATTTAACTCATCGACCGACCATTCCGATCTTAAGTGGGACATTTTAATCAAAAAACTGTAAATTAATAGCCAACATCTAATACAACAGCAAACTAACTTTCAATTTAAATACACCATTAGGTAAGTTGTAATGAAACGCTTTATCCCCATTATATTGTTCTTTATTTTTATAAAAACTTCTTATGCTAAAGAGTATGCCTACCATGACCCGAGCGCGATTATTGTGTCTTCAGGCAAGCAACATCAGCTTGATATAGCAGCTTTAGATGAAATAATTAACGACCTCTCATACCACGCAAAAAACTATCCGCCAAAATTTGATTCCGAAAATGATAAGCAACGTGCAACTAATGATGTAAAGAAGCTATCTGCTATTTTACAAATTTTACTAAACAGTCCAAAGCCTGAGCCAGCTTTGCTCAAACGTTCGGGTTTAGTTAATAGTATTGGTCACAATTTAGACATATCAGGAGCTGCAAAACTGGCAGATAAAGACTTTAGTAAGCTACTTGCTTTAGAGCCAAATAACGCCGAGGGTCATTACTTGTATGGAATATTTTTAGCTGGCGCCAAACAAGCGACTAAGGCTCTACCTCATTTAAAAAAAGCTGTAGCACTTGGCTACACTGATGCGTATTTTTCTCTTAGCATGGTCTACCTAACACAGGGAAACATAAAGCAAGCATTGACTAATCTTAAGACTTATAAGGATCATCGGCCCGATGACAAAAATACAGATAAAATTATCACTGCTATAGAAGAAGGAAAGTTTAAAATTAACGCCAATTAAGCCTAGAGAGCCCAGCAAATCAGCTACAACACTCGCCCTTGCCCACTCTCTATATTGGTTTCTAGCTTGGCGGCTAGTTTCGTTTCTAGCATCGCTACCCAGCTGGCACCTTGTTTGGCGGTGGCTTGTTGTTGCTGGGCTTTTTGCGCAAATTGCAGCGCTTTTTGATACTGGTTTAAATCATACCAAGCTTGAGTTTTCGCTAGCGCTACCTTACCGGCCACACCGTTGGTTGGCATGGTTTCAAGCACACTAAGCGCCTGCTTAGGTTGCTGTAACAAACTGTATAACGCCACCTGTTGTAAATAATGTTCAGGCGAGCCCGTCAGCTTAGCAAC
Organism: Motilimonas sp. 1_MG-2023; assembly: GCF_030547455.1. Taxonomy (NCBI): domain Bacteria; kingdom Pseudomonadati; phylum Pseudomonadota; class Gammaproteobacteria; order Alteromonadales; genus Motilimonas; species Motilimonas sp. 1_MG-2023. Next base: position 115,076 of record NZ_JAUOPX010000002.1, read on the forward strand.
TTGTCCCCATACTGTAGCAGCACGTTGATATTCACGTGCTAGTTGCCAATAACCAGCCAACTCTTTGAGGGTACTGGTGTTATAGGGCAAAGTTTGGTTTTTTAATTGGCTGGCAAATAAATCAGCGGCTTGATAGGGCAAACCGGCATTGGCGCGCAGGCGAGCCAAGTTTTTTAACTCTGCCGCTGAGCTCAACATGCCCGCTTGATAGGCTATTTCTAAGGTGCTTAAAGCGCGTTTTTTATCATTCATTTGCAAATAAACCGAAGACAGCTGCAGCCACCATTGTTTATTGCTGGGTTCATGCTGGCTTAACTGAGTCAGTATTGTTGCCGCTTTGGCATAATTTTTTTGTTGGTAGTAACCCGTGAGCAATAAGGTGCTGGCAGATTTATTAAACCCTTTGCTGAGTTTAATGCCCCGCTCTGCAGCCTTGACCACACCTTGCCATTGCTCAAGTTGATAGTGAGCCTGTGCCATATTGAGATACAGCGCCGCATCGCGCTGCGCGCCGGTCACTTGCTGATAATGTTTAAGAGCCGATTTAGCCTTAGCGTCAGATAAATATAAATCACCCAACATGCGCTGGGTTTGTGATTGCTGATCTTTCGGCAAGGCATTTTCTGCCACCGCTTGTGACAAGCTGGTTATCGCTGCCGCTGGCTGATTGAGCAGCCAATGAAGATTGCCTTGAAAACGTTTAATATAAGCCAGCTCAAAACCCGCCTTGGGCTGAACGGCTTTGATCACCCTTAGCGCTTCGCCGTATTGCTCTTGCTGGTAAAATTGATAAGCCGGTTTAACCTGTTTTGCCAGCGCCGCGCTTAAACTTGGCTCACTCGCCAACACGGGAAAGCAAAACAAACCAAGCACTATCATTAGCCATTTCATCATTTAACCCCAGTTGTTGTTATGCCGGTATAAACCAGGTTGAGAATGCCTTTACGGCAAAAAATGCAAAACGTATAGGAACATATTCACAGCGTTTTTGTGGTGACAACATACTCGTTCACTTATCCAGAATTCGCGTTGCTTAAGACTCTAACTTAAATTCAAAACGCTGCTGTTGCTGCGTTTGTATTTGCGCTTTACCGTCGACCATTAGCGGTTTAAACCTCCAACGTCGCATTACTTTTTTCACCGCTTTTTCAAAAGTTCGCTTCGGCACGGCTTCAATAATACGCACGTTAATGGCTTTACCTTCTGCACTAATATCGTAAGCCACCACGACATAACCTTCCTTACCACGACGCTTTGCCTTAGCAGGATACATGGGCTCAACTCGGTGTAAAGGCACAGCCATGGCATCGCCATTACTTGCAACGGCTGGAGCCGCAACAGGCGCACTGACCGATTCTGCCATCACACTCGGCATATTAATTGCCATCGCACTCACGCTGCTGGATAAGCTTAATGCAGGGGCGGTTAATTTAGCCGCTACCGGATTAGGGGTGGCGGACTTAAGCTGCTGCACGGGCACTTGCGGCGCTAATGGTTTCACCTCAGGGGGCGTTGGTTTTTGCCGTGTCTTGCGCTCGCTTTGCTCCTCGGTATCAGTCATCACCAAATCGAGATAAGGCGTGTCTTGCGACTTTGGCAAGCTACCAAGGTCTTTGTGGATCAACCCCGCCATAAATACAAACAAGGCAAAAGCCATGATAGGCGCGCCAATCAGCGCTAACACAAAACGCATTTAAGGCTGCTCCGCCGCAACGGAGATCTGTTTGATCCCTGCCGATTTTGCTGCATCCATTACCTTCACCACCACGCCGTGGCGAGCGAGCTCATCTGCTTGGATCACCAGCCCTACTTCACCGCGCTCGGCAATGATCCGCTCCAGCACTGAATGTACTTTTTGCACATCCAACTGTTTTCTATCTAAATAAATCTCACCATTTTCTTTCACCGCAATAAACACACCGGCATTTTTTTGCTCGCTGGCCGAAGCCGCTTTCGGGCGATTCACTTCCACGCCGGACTCGCGCACAAAAGAGGTGGTAACAATAAAGAAGATCAGCATGATAAACACCACATCTAACATCGGCGTCATGTCTATTTGCGCATCTTCTTCCGGTCTAATTCGTCTTCTTCTCATAACCTACTCGTTCACCGTGGCCAGCTGCTGTGAAAACTGACTTAATAACACTTTTGTACGCCGCTCTAGGCGTGAGTACACTAACAGTCCTGATAACGCGCATACCAAGCCGGCTAAAGTCGGAATCGTTGCCATTGAAATCCCCGATGCTAATAGCTTGGGATTACCGGTGCCATGTACCGCCACCACATCAAATACCTGGATCATACCGGATACAGTTCCTAATAATCCTAACAACGGACAGACTTTGATTAATGCTGATAACAGCGGTAAATGACGCGTCAATGCCAACTCAGCCTGCCCTAGTAACGACTGGCGAATATGCACCGCCTGCCAAGACTGCCACTCGTTGCGTTGTTGCCAGCGTGCAAATAAACCTTGCTGCTCTATTTTAAAACTCAGCCATAAATAATAAGTCCGCTCGAGCATCAAGCCCCAAAGCAACACTAACACGCCAGCAATGGCATACATCACCACACCACCAGCACGCATTAATGCGGCAACAAGGTCGATGGAATTTACAACCTCATTCACCTTAGCTAGCCTGTAATTGCGGCGCTTTCGCCATGGTTTTAGTTGCGGGGCTGACATCCGCCACTTGCGCTTGTAACTCGGCCTGCTCAGCGATCAAACCGATACTTTGCTGCTCTAACAAGATAATCAAACGGTTAGCACGGCCATGTAACACACTATGGATAAGTAATAACGGCAAGGCTGCCACTAAGCCCATCACTGTGGTGATCAGCGCCATCGAAATACCGCCTGCCATCAACTTAGGGTCGCTGGTGCCAAACACGGTAATCGACTGGAAAGTACCTATCATCCCCGTTACCGTGCCCAGTAGTCCCATCATTGGCGCCATCGCGGCAAGGATTTTTAAAATGCTGTTGCCGCGCTCTAGCGCTGGCACTTCACGCAAGACCGCTTCATCAAGCTTCAGCTCAAGTACTTCGGTTGAGCGATGTTGGTAGGCTTGATAAACCGCCATAATACGGCCTAATGGATTATTACTATTAGCGTTAGCGGTTTTCATTTGGCGATGAATTTGCAGCGACACGCGACTTAATCGTACCAGTCGTACCAGCGCTATCATTAAACCCAGCACTAACACCGCCAAAATGCAGTAACCAATCACCCCACCTTGAGTAATGCGCTCTGAGATAGTGGGCGTTCGCGCTAACATGGTCAACAAATCGCCTTTTGCCGGATCGAAATAGAAGCCTTGCACCGATGGGGAATTAACTTGCCAATCTGCCAAGGTATTCGCCACGTCACCGCCAACGGGTTTGGTTAAATGCTGCAACACGCCTGTTTGCTCATCACGAACTAAATAGGCGCCCTGACTCACCAAGTTAAAACTGCCTAAACGCACCACCGTTTGCTGTTGCGTGATGCCGGATGGGTCAGCCACCGCTGCTTCGAATTCCACCACCTTGGCAGACTCGGTCATGTCTTGTTGCAACACAAACCAAAGCTGCTCTAGCTCCGTGAGAGAAGGCAGTGCTTTACGTTGTGATAACTCCGCCACAAAAGTTTGCCTCTCAGGAAACTGAGTAGAAATAATGGAGCGAGAAAAATCGCTAGCAAATTCACCGGTCATCTGGCGCACCACACCAAACACTTCACCGAGATTGTCCGTTGCCAAACTTAAGTCTTGCTCTAATTGCGCGAGTTGCAGCTCTTGTTGATCAAACTGCGCGTTAAGTAGGTCCGCCTTGCCTTTAACTTGATCAAACCTTGCTTGCGCTTGAGCTAACTCGTTGCGCCAATGAGCTAAATCACCTTTAAAATCGGACTCGCGCTGGCTGTTAGTTTGCTGGTTTTTCGCTTGTTGCTGTTTAACTTGCTGTAATAAATCATCAAGTTGATTAGCACTAGCCAGCGAACTCAGCAGTAGTGAAAAGGTTAAGAAGATATATTTCATTGTGATACCTCCGCGATCAACGGCAGTTTAATCAAGTTAGGTATCTCGGTTTTTTTGGCGATGGCGATGGCTTGTTTGACATCTTGGGCGTAGGCGTTATCGACACTTAGCCATTGTTGCTGATTTCGATCCCAGGACCACACGGCTTTGCCATCAAGAGATAAGGCAACAAACGCGACTCGGCCGAGGTAAAAATACTGCACAGTACGGGTGGTGCTATCTAAGGCTAACTCGCCTTGGTATTCGCCCATTTTACTGCCATATTCCGCTTCAATTTGATACGCCGTTAAAATGCGACGGTATTTTTCTGCTTCAGAAATGTCGGCCTTGTTCATCATTTGTTGCAGCTGACTGATGCGCTGCTGGCGCTCATCCAGCAAAAACGGGGCATCCAACGCCACAAACTGTGCAAGGTTATCCAGCATTTTTACCATTAACGGCACTAACCCTTGGCGCGTTTCTTTAACATCAATAATTTGCTGCTGGTATGAAGCCACTTCGCTGGCTTGATCTTGCACCAACTCAGTCAAGTAAACATTGTATTGCTCAAGTTGTTCGGCCTCGGCTTGCAGCTGCTTTACCTTTTGAATAATCGCAAGTTTATTATCATCAAGCTGATCGATAGTGTGCTGAGATTGACGAGCTTGCTGCTGGTCGTTGAGGGCTTGTTGTTGAACTTGAGTCACACTTGCGGCCAGTGCAGCTGTCGAAAACAAGCTAGCACTACTGACCACCAGCAACGCAGAAAGAAAACGATTGGGGAACAAAACAACCTCTACCAGCAAAATGGATGATAACAATTCGCGTATGATAATTAATATCATTTAATTATTCAATGACAATTTGCCGCAGCTGATTCTAGCAAAAAACATGGCTAAAAAATAAACAGAAAAGCCGCAACAGCGGCTTCTCTGAACAAGGTCGATTGCCAAGTCACTTCAAACTACGATTAGCTTTCGACCTCCGACAACGACTCAGCGCTAGACTTATCAGCTAACTGCTTATTCTTCTGCTTGAGGTAAAAATAAGAGACTAACAACAGGACACCGCCAATCGCCATAAAGGCCACCACTTTTTGTACCAAGGCGAACCCAGCCATGTCCCAGAAGATCACCTTGATGAAAACAAAGGCAAACAGCGCACTGGCCAGTTTAATTAAGCGCTGCCTTTGCGGGTGTAAACTCAACATCATCAACCAACAGCCATGTACCACAAGGGCAACCGAGCTAAATGGCGCAAATACTTCTGTGCCAAAGCCGTAACCCGTTAGTAGGTAGCTCGCAATAAAAAGCCCATGCCAAAGTAATAACCAACTTAAATAACGTGGTCTTACCAAACGTTTGAATGGCGCATAAAATAGCAACCAGCCCAACCCTAACAAGCCCAGTACATCAAAGGCCGCATAGATTAATAAATTATCTCTCACATCAAACAAGGTGAATGCTTGTAAGCCGATCAATAACGCCATTGCCGCGACAATAACAGCAAGGGCCAAACGCCAACTGCCACGAATAGTGGCATGTAAAGGCCAACGGCTTAAATCTAGCACAAGACAACTCGTAGCTACTAATACCGCAAGTGCCATCCAGTGGCTAAAATAGTAAGTGAGTGCCGCTCCTGCTAGCGCTATATAATAAGGTTTTAATGGATAAACTATTGCTAACGGCTTGAACTGGCGCAGGTAACACTGTCGACTTGGGTAGCAATAGCTGTAAACCATCAGCGCTGCCAGTCCAATAGCTAATCCCAGTACACCATTAAAGTGCCCGATAAAGACTAAAGAAAAATTAAACGCACTCGCAATCAATGCCAGCAACATGCCTAAGCTACGTAATAATAGGTGACGGATTGGTAGGTGCAGCAGAAAGGCAAATAAAGCACAACCCCATAAGCTAAGCCAAAGCACATCTGGCACTTTGGTTGCCACATACACACTAATGGCAACCAATAAGGCAAAGTAATAAGGCACACTCTTTCTTAATAAAGTGAGTGGTTGATGAGCAAACAGCCAACCACGCCAGTGGGTCAATCTTGCTTGTAAGGCGCTAAATACCAGCGCACTCAAGCCAAGTGCCCACCAGCCATTAGCGTTACCGTCAAACAAACTCATCACCATGGCAATGTTTGCGAGCCAAACCAGTCCAATTATCAGGTAACGAAACAACACATGTCGCATCGGCCAGTGCAACAATAAGGCCAATGCAGCCCCGGCCCAAAAGATCAAAACAGACCATTGCGGCAGCGTCACGCCCCACACCATTAAAATAACTACTAACAATGCAAAATAATAAACGCTGGCCAAACGCGCCCGATGAAACGGTGGGTAGCGCTTTAGCCATAAACGCAACGGCCGTTGATAATAGCGCAGTGCTGTAAACAGTAAGCTAGCCATCACTAACCCTACTGCGCCTTGCCATTGGTGTGCCCACAAACTCAGTGACGCACTGAGTAAACCAATCGCGATAAATCCCAAAGCAACACGGCGCAACAACAACTCACGCAACCAAGCATGCAGCGCTAAGGTGATAAACACCGCGATCCAGCTAGATATCGCAATATATTCAGGCCACTGACAAACATAATAAAATGCTGCAGCGAGCACTAAGGTAAAATAATAAGGGGCCACGATATTAAGCGGCTTAAGGGGCGCTAACAAACGTAATCTGGCGCGGCATCGCCCTATATTTTGCACAATCGCAACACAGGCTAATGCGCCAATCAACAAGCCTGCCCAACCTTGCCATAAGTCGAACGCAATCCCTTGAGCCAGTGAGAGCAACACGGCCAGCGCCAAGAGTAAGACAGCTTCAATGCGCAACGCTTTAGCTTTACGCCAATAATCTAATGTTAATGCCAGCGCAGCACTCGCCCAAGCCGCCAGCGCTACCCATTCAAACGCCACCTTGCCCACCTTAATAGTGAGATAAGCAGGTATAGCCAGATAAACAATTAAGTTTACCCCCCGCGCAATTGGCAGCAATGAAGAGCTCGGCAAGTAGCGACAATACACCCGATAGGTTAACCACATTAAGGTAAACAAACTGATGCGCGCGAGCTGGCCCAGTAAATCTTGCTCGATAAAACGCCAACTCCCTACTTGCTGCACACTCAATAGCACTTGTATCAACAGTGGCAGATACGCCAGCCAAGACAAAGTTTCTGTAACAGGCAAGACTTGACGTGTGGTGCGCCAAAGCAATAAAGGAATGACTAATGCCGAGGCCACCATCAAATAAGAAGGCTGCCAAATATAACAACTGAAATAGACAAACAGCGCCACTAGCAATGACAACAGCTCTGCCATTCCCCAAGTAACACTTCGTTCAGCTTTGCTTATATCTAAAGCGTTTGCGCTCGTATTATAAAAACGAAGTAATCGCTCACATCCGCTAACAATCACTAATGTAAAAGCAAAATTAAGCCAAGCTGCACTAACGGCAAATGAACTAATAACAAATAATGGCGCAATTGCCTCATTCGAACCCAGCAATAGGCGGATACAAGAATAAGCCGTGCTGAATAGGCCAATTAATAACAACACATAAGCTTCACTGCGCACCATTCCATAACGATGACGCAGCCCCAACCACAGCAGTAAAGCCCCTTCAAGGGACCAGATAATGCCCTGAAACTCATTAGAAACCAGTATTAAAGCGGCAAAGCCGGCCAGCACGCCTGCAAATACCAGACAAATATGCTTAACCTCGTCGAGCTTACGCCAGTAACCAAAAAGGCCAAGAAACAGCACACTATTAAAAGCCAGTAATTGCCCACTCCAGCTATCCACTTGCAACATAGCCAAAATAAAAAAGGCCAACTGTGCCATGGGTAAACCGAGCAAGTGCTGGTCAACTTTCAGCTTGCGTAGCTTGGCAATCCCCGTTAAGGCGTACAGTAAAAACAACAAGTTGAGACACAACAAGGCGAATAAACTTTGCCAGTTGTCAAGTTGCGCATGAAAGTCCACGAGCAGAATAAAGGCTTCGGCACTGGCGATATGTGTCATGCTAGCCAAGGTTAATAAGCCATGCCAACGCAGTTGCTGACAAACCCGCCAAGCAAACAATGCTTGTAATAAAATATAGGGTAAATACAAGGCGGGATAGTGCTGCTCAACGCCAAACACTAACGGCGAAAACGCGCCGCCGAGCAAAGCAATCACAGCCACTACCTTTGTTTCCAACTTTTGCGCTAAGCCATAGCCTGCTAGCGTCACAATAGCCAACCAAATGAGCGCCGAGAAGGAACCGATGAGCCCGAGATAGGGTCCAGCAAAATAGCCACACAGATAATTAAGAATAATAGCCAGACCAACGAGTCCAGATCCATACTCAGACATGTCTGGCTTTTTCTTATAAACCCATAAGCCTGCCGCAAGAATGGAATTGGCAAACAACACCGCAACTGCGATACGCATGCCATCGCTAAATACATTATTCCATGAATATTGCAGCAAATAACCAAACCCTAAGGTTAGCGCAGCAATGCCCGCCAAAGTCATTAAAAACACCGGCCCCAAACCACGCTGCTGATAATGCTGGTAAAAACTTTTTAGCTGTCTGGATACTTTCGCAATCGGCCCTAATAGCGAGCCAAGCCATTCATGACTGGCTTGCTCGATGGCATTTTTATGCATGCTGCGTGGCAATGATTCAACAGGTTCAGTTATAGCCTCAGCAGCACTATCGCTTGCCGCTAACCTCGTGGGCTTTGGAACGAGTCGAGCTACTTGCTCTTGGCTGGCTGCTTGCTCTGATAAAGTGTGAGGCTGAGCTACAGGCTCTTGGTGAACAGGCGCTTGTCTAACAGGTTTGATAGCGGGCTTTATCGCGCTATCGTTAGGCTCGGTTAGCGATTCTTTGCGAACTGAAGCTGGAATGACTGATTTTGACTCGGCATCCGCAGACTTCACCGCGGCGCTACGCTCAGCCTGCTCCTTACGCGCAACCAATCGTGCTAATATCGCATCTTGTTCCGCTTGGTCTTGCTCTGCTTGTCTTGCCTGCTCACTAGTATTAGCTGAGCCAGTATGACTTGGCTGGGACGCAACCTTAACCTCGGCGCCCTTAGCGGTCATCGTTGCCACTTGCTGCGGCGTAACATGCTCGGTTTCATCATAAGTAGGCAAGTTGCTGCTGCCAATCTCTGATGGCTTGACGCCTGTTGCGTGAGCATTAATGGCTGGCGTTGATGATAATGACTCAGGAGCCAACTCTTTATCTGCTGAAGACTTATACGCTTTAGACGCTGCAGAGGAACTCAGCTCAGGGGGCGCTTTTGCCATCTCTGCTTTAATTTTAGTGAGTTCGGTTTCAGCCTGATTGATACGATCAGCTAAATTAATTTGATTGTGCCGCAAGGCTTGCAGCTCGTTTTCTAACGCCGTGATTAAATGCTTCAATGCTTACCTTACTCGGCCAACACTTGCAAAGTTAGGTAATTAACCCAAACTGAGGCTAGTTTAATGGCCGATAGCTCTATCAAGAGAGAATGAATGGCGCATAATAACTATTAAATCAACATTACATCAACACTAAGCGCTTATAATACAGTGTAAAATTTAACCTAAGTCAAAGTTAATACAATGATTGATAGGCGTTTTCACTTACATTAATGACTCTTATCGCGTATATGATCCATATAGATCATCATCACGTATTTCAATGTGAGCTGGAGCACAGTAGAATACCCAAGCCTTCAATGCACCGTGACTGATCCAATAGATTATAGGTAAAGAGCATACTCACTATGGCTAATAGCATCGCTGAACGAGACATTAACCAAGCAACCGTAGGTATTATAGGTGCGGGTGTGGCAGGTTCGACTATTGCCCTGCGCTTAGCTGAGCAAGGCATAAAAACCTTACTGATTGAACAAGGTGACGGCCTAGTGAATGGCCCACCAATGTGCCACCTTCATGCTGGTGGCAATTTATATCGTGAAATCAGCGATGAGCAATGTGTTAAGTTACTCAATCAATCTATTAATACTTTAAGAATATACCCCCATTGCGTTAATCAGCGACCCACAGTTATTGCCGTCCCCAACCAAGACCCCGGTGAACCAAGTGACTTAATGCCACGACTGTATTTACTGCGCGACGAGTACCAACGCATTGTCGCGCAAGACCCGCGCAACCAATTACTTGGCGACCCTGAACAATATTTCACTCTGTATCAGTTTGAAGACATGCAGCGCTTAGCGCAACTGGCCACGCCTGAGTTTCCAACATCTAACGATGACTGGATGATCCCTATCGCCAAACAAGTGGATCTCTCCCAATTAAAATATCCACTGGTATTAGTGCAAGAGTATGGTTTAAGTTCATTACGCATTGCCGCGACAGCAACCTTGGCCTTAGCTAAATTAGACCAAGCCCAAGTATTAACCCAAACTAAAGTGCTGTCTGTAAGTCAGCATAACCAAGGCTGGCAACTTGAAACCCAAGATCAGCACGGACAACAAACATACCGAGTTAATTATTTGGTTAATGCTTGTGGCTTTCGCACCGGCCAAGTAGACGACATGGCAAAATTTAAACGCCAGCGCATTGTTGAATTTAAAGCAGCCTACATCGCCCGCTGGCAAACGCCAAACGCGGTTTGGCCTGAGGTAATATTTCATGGCCAGCGTGGTACACCAAAGGGGATGGCACAATTAACGCCTTATTGCGATGGCCATTTTCAGCTGCACGGTATGACCAAAAATATCACCTTGTTTAAAGACGGTTTAGTGCAGTCTGATGACACTAGTTCGCAACCTAAGTTGCCGAATGCGTTAGTGAACAAAATTGTTAATCATTGGCCTCAAGATGTACTGGTGTCTCGCACCGAACAAGCGATTGAGCATTTATCTCAGTTTGTACCTAGCTTTAACCAAGCTGAATTTGGCGGTAAACCGCTATTTGGTGCGCAGCAAATTCCGGGAGATGATGCCAACTTACGCGCTGCGGCGGTATCATTTGAGCAACATAATTATGCTCGAGCTGAAATTGTTAAGGCGTCATCAGCCCTGACAGCAGCGGACCAAATCTTGGACAAGCTCGTACAATTAAAACTGGTCACCCCCAAGCTCGAAGCATCGCGAGAAGCACAATTTCCAATCACATTACAATTAGGCATGGCTGAAATAACACAATTAGCGATAGGGCTTGCGTTACACAGAAACTACCCTGCTGCATTAGCATTACCCTATCACGCCACATCCAGTAAGGATAAAGCCGTTGTTACGCAACAAAAAACATTGTCCAAGCCGATCACAGGACGTGTTGGAATGGAAGTAGCCAACGCCAGTTAAACCAGATAAAACGCCAACAAGACTGCACTTTTTGCATTAACATCGGCTTTTTATGAACTTTTTGCTAAAATCGCGGACTCAACTCAGAGTTCGCTTTTTTTTGCCCTACTTTTAGCCGCGAATATTGTTCATTTTTAACGTTTGGATTGTTTATGTCATTTAGTGCATTGAAGAAATTACCACTCATTATTGCTTTACTCGTCCCTACCAGCTTTGTCCATGCAAGTAGCGATATTATTGACTTTGCTCGCCAGTTTAAAGGTACCGAGTATGTTTGGGGTGGTGCCAGTCCCTCAGGCTTCGATTGCTCCGGTTATATAAAATATGTATACAACGAGTTCGATATCAGTATTCCTCGCGTGACCCGTGCTTACCACACCTTATTTGATCGTGAAGTACCGTTAGAAGAAGCGCAAGTAGGCGACTTGATTGTATTTACCGGCACCGATGCAAAAATAAGGCAGCCCGGCCATGCTGGTATAATTAGCGAAATTGATGAAGGTAAGTTGATGTTTTTACACAGCTCTTCCTCAAAGAAACATTTTGGTGTATCAGAGACCAATTATTATAAAAGCGGCTACCCAAAACGATTTTTAAAAATAATTCGCATGACGGATAACGAATCAGATAGCTGATGAAAACCTGCTTTGAATGACCAAAAAGCAGCTTCGGCTGCTTTTTTGCATTATAGCCTGTTACCATATTGGTCTTACTTCATGACCGTGGCCAACATGCTACTTAATACCTTCACCCAATTGCCGCTCAGCGTGCGTTTTATGCTACTTTCAGCCCTTGGCTTCTCACTTATGTCGGCCTGCGTTAAATTAGTGAGCCAATATCACATTCCAGTGTTAGAAATTGTTGCCGCAAGGGCGCTGGTATCAGTGGTATTAAGCTATGGTGATGTCAGACGCAAGAGGATCTCGATATGGGGTAATAATAAAGGCTGGCTTTTTGCTCGCGGTGGCGTTGGCGCATTAGCGCTTATTTGTGTTTATTACTCTATCAGCACCCTGCCACTCGCAGAAGCCACCCTATTACAATACTTACACCCAGTGTTTACCGCAGTACTCGCGCTGATATTTTTAAAAGAGCCCATTCTACACTCCACCAAGCTATGTATTTTATTTAGCTTATTAGGTCTTGGCATTATGATCAGCCCCGGCCTTGGCCTTGATCCCGCCGCTGGTTTACCTTGGTTTAGTATCGGCGTCGCCCTACTTGGCGCTTTTGGTAGTGCCATTGCCTATGTCATTGTGCGTAAACTAAGCCGGTTAGAAGATAGCTCAGTGATCATCTTTTACTTCCCACTCATCGCCTTGCCGCTATCACTAGTCTTATTGGGTGATGACTTTGTCATTCCGCCACCTGAAGCCTTAGTGTTATTGCTGTTTGTCGGTATTTTTACTCAAATAGGGCAAGTGGGTTTAACCAAAGCAATGCAATCAGAGTCTGCCAGTAAAGCGACCGCTTACTCTTATATACAAGTCTTATTCTCGATGCTGCTAGGCTGGCTTATCTTTAACGAACTGCCGTCGATTTGGAGTTGGATTGGCGGTAGCTTCATTATGCTGGGCGCACTGATTAATGTGTGGTGGAAGAAGTAACACGACTCTAACAGCAATGTTTGCACGGGACACATACTATTTCGCTTAACCAGAACTCGGGTTAATTTAAACAAAAAGGTGCTGATTATTCAGCACCTTGGTTTTACTCAGAAAGGTATAGAGCTAACACACATAAACCAGTAAGCAGTTTATAACTTACCTTCACTGCCACACATGCGGATCTTATCTATGACTACTTTTTTCATTGCCGCTTTGCCCGGAGTAATATACTTACGTGGGTCATTAGCATCAGGATGCTCTGCAAAGTGATGTTTCACCGCATCAGAAAAAGCAATCTTGAGCTCTGTCGCCACATTAACTTTACATACGCCAAGATCAATACAGCGACGAACCACTTCATCAGGCACACCTGACGCGCCGTGCAGAACAAGGGGAATATCCACTACAGAATGAATTTTCTCTAGCCGGCCAAAATCTAACTTAGGCTCAGCCTTGTATAAACCGTGCGCTGTCCCTATCGCTACCGCCAGTGAATCAACACCAGTGCGACGCACAAACTCAGCCGCAGCAGCAGGGTCGGTCATCAAAGCATCTGCGCTGTCCACAATAAGATCATCCTCTTGACCGCCAAGACGGCCCAGTTCGGCTTCAACACTGGCATCAAAACGATTACAGTATTGGACCACTGAGCGCACAATATCGATGTTTTGGTCAAAAGCGTGGTGCGAGCCATCGATCATCACCGAGCGGATCCCCCTTTCCACTTTGTAACGAATATCTTGTAAATCTTCGTGGTGATCAAGATGAAGCACCAATGGAATAGCATGCTTATGCGCCGCCTCTTTACAGATACTGATGAGGTAATCAGTCCCCGCATAATCATAAGTACCCGGCGTACCAGCAAGGATCACCGGCGACCCCATTTCAGAAGCGGTTTCGACAATGACTTGTACCGTTTCTAAGTTATGAACATTAAAAGCAGGAACTGCGTAGCCGCCTTGAAGTGCGCGTTTAAGCATTTCACGAGAAGAGATTAGATACATAAAGCCTCCTGACTGGGCATTGCAACAGCATCAAATACGAGACGCCCGTTAACCCAAGTTTTTGCAATTGATAAATCGGAATGAATGGCCACCATTGAAGCGCGTTTACCGACTTCTAAAGTGCCCAGTTGATGTTGTAAGCCTAATGATTTGGCTGGCGTTAAAGACGCCATCAGCCACGCTTGCTCAAGCGGCATATCGAGCCAACGTTGAATATTTTTTACTGCCTGCAGCAACGTCAGAGTGCTGCCCGCTAAACTGCCAGTGTCGGTCGTGACCACGCCTTGTTGCATTTGAACTTGGTATTCACCCAGCGTGTACTGCCCATCTGGCATGCCCGTCGCGCACATCGCGTCGGTAATCAGTGTCATGCGCGAGCCACAACAGCGGTGCGCAACATCAATGGCCGCGGGATGCACATGATGGCCATCAGCAATCATTTCGACATAGCTATTGGCATGGGTTAACCCTGCCCCCACAACACCGGGATCACGATGATGTAGCCCTCGCATCCCGTTGTAACAGTGCACTATGCCACTGGCGCCGGCATCCAAAGCTGCTTGCACTTGATCATAGCTAGCATCGGTATGGCCCAGCATCACCTTGATACCTTGTTGCTTTAAGTGGCGAATAACATCAAGTGCACCGCGCTTCTCTGGCGCCAGTGCCACCGTTACCAATTGGTTGTCACTGTATGAAATCAAATTATCGAGCTCGCTAGTCGACAATTCACGAAACCATTCAGTGGGATGAGCACCTTTGTTTTTTTCGGTGAAGTAAGGTCCCTCTAAATAGGCGCCGAGAATTTCAGCCCCTATCACGCCACGCTGCTTGCTTTGCGCAACCTGCTGCAAAGCTGCAACTATTTTTGCCTCTGGCGCTGTCACTGTGGTGGCAACAAAGGCGGTCACTCCCAAGCTAGCAAAAAAATGGGACATGGTATTAAGGCTGTCATGACTGGCATCCATCACATCACAGCCTTTGGCACCATGAACGTGACTATCAATCATTCCCGGCATCAGGCTCACCGCACCTAAGTCAGTGACCTTTGCATGTTTAGCGCAATCAAACACTTCAATGGCGCTAATTCCCCCATCACTATCAAGTGTGAGCACCGCATCATTGAGCCAAGTGTCACCGTGCAGCAAACGCTGGGCACGATAGCGAAAGGGATCAAATACCATCTTCTGCTACCTCAACTCTTTGTGCGTTTTTCAATGCCATTTCAGCGGCAAGGGAAGTAATGCCACGGTGACCGCACGTTAATGCTTGCTCACAAAATTCGAGCAAGTTCAGTTCTTCACGCTCAAGTAGCATCTCGGCGGTCATTTGCATGTTAGTGCCGGTTACCACTTCAATATCATCACGGCCTTGACTTAACAGCGAAGCGGTACGAAAAGGTGTGCCACCCAATAAATCAGTCAGAAATACAATACCGTCACCCGAATCAATCGCACTAATAGCGTCACGCATTTGCGCTTCTAACTGCGCGGTTGTCGACTCTGCTGGAAAGTCGATATATTTAAACTGAGGTTGCTCACCTATTACCTGATGAACCGCTTTGGCAATACCAGAAGCAAACCCACCATGACCCGATAAAATTACTGCTATCATTTATCATTCCTTATTGGGGCTAACACATCCGCCCCATTTCATCGTGTTAAAAACGCTGCTTAAGGTTTATAGGAAACCCATAAAGCGGCCAGCAATACCCAACGTGACGGTAATACCAATCAGTTTTAGCGGGCTCCAACCACGTTTCACTAAGGCATACATCACCAAGGTGTAGACCAAAGGTAAGAAGGCTGGCATGAGCTTATCGATAACATCAGCTTGCAGTTTCACGACCGCATCACCGGCGGTTATTTCAGCCGTAGTAGATAGACGAACGTAAGTCGCAACCAAGGCGCCTATCACTGTCATCCCCACCATTGACGCGGCATGACCGACTTTCTTGGTATTGGCTTTAATGACCGGAATAGCGGCGACCCCCATGCGGTAGGCATAATGAGCAAGGCCGAAACGAAGGCCAAAGTGCACCACGTTGAACAGCACGAAAAAGAACACCGCCCCCATAATGGAGCCTTGCAGGGCAAGATCAGCACCAATACCGCCACAAATGGGTAGCAAGGTGAGCCAGAACATCGCATCGCCAATTCCGCCCATGGGGGCACCAACGGCTATTTTAGTGCTCTGAATGCTGTTGATATTTTGCTTTGAACGCTCCATCGCCAGCACGATCCCCATGACAAATGTCACCAAGAATGGATGGGTATTGAAAAAGCCCATGTGGCCTTGCATCGCTTTGGCAAGATCTGCTTTATTGGTATGGATCTTCTTCAGCGCGGGCAGTAAGCCGTAAAGCCAACCAGAAGCCTGCATCCGCTCGTAGTTAAATGAAGCTTGCAGCAACAGTGAACGCCATGCCATTTTGTTAATATCCGCCTTAGTGAGCGCGGCGCCAATTTCTTTATTTTCATACTCATCCGCGGCCACGCCAGCAGCAGGCTGTACTGCTGAGTCAGTCACGTGTAGGGGTAGATCTTTACTTATATTAGATTCCATCTTCGTAGTCCTCTGCTGATGTTGCTGTTGCAGGTGTGGGTTCTGGTTTACGCATAAAGTCGATAATCGCCATTGCCGTTGCAGCAGCGGCGATGGCTAAGATAGGGAGTTGCAGCCAAGCCGCGGCAACAAAACCGAGAATGAAATAAGGAATGTAGACATTTTTCATCATGATCTTCATCAGCACGGCAAAGCCGATGGCTGGCATGATGCCGCCTGCCACACCTAAGCCATCAATAAGCTCTTTGGGTAGCACTTGCACTATCTTTCCGGCGTGCTCTGCGCCAAGGTAAACGGGCAAAAATGCACATAGAAAGTAGAAAGACCCCAGCACAGATAGCGCCATATAGTTCACGCGTTCAATGCCATCGGTGTCAGCGGCTCGAGCAAGCTCATCACACTTAGACATCATTGCCGACATCGCCGAAAAGAGTAACGTGATGCCCATTTGCACCGCCACAGCAAAAGGAACCGCGACCCCTACCGCAACGTTAGGCTCAACTTTAGTGGTAATAGCAAAAGCCGTCCCGACGATAGTGCCGATAATCACATTCGGTGGCTGGGCGCCCGCAAGCGGCGCTAAGCCCATCCAAATCAGCTCTAAGGTACCACCGACCAGAATACCGGTTTGCAAGTCGCCTAACACCAAACCAACCAGCGGCCCCAGTACCACCGGGCGGTGAAAATGGGTTAGACCGTTAAATAAATCCAGTCCAGCGAAGAAGGCTAGGATGCCGAGCATCAACGCCTGTATAAATCCTATTTCCATAACGAGTATCCTTATTAGATAAGAGTAAAGAGGTCGGTAGCGCTTTCAGTGGGTACACCTTGCAGCGTACATTTCACCCCTAACGCTTTTAGCTGCTCCAATTCCGCAATGTCTTCGGCGTCGACCGAAACGGTTTTGGCTATTTGTTTTTTTCC
Organism: Motilimonas sp. 1_MG-2023; assembly: GCF_030547455.1. Lineage (NCBI taxonomy): Bacteria > Pseudomonadati > Pseudomonadota > Gammaproteobacteria > Alteromonadales > Motilimonas > Motilimonas sp. 1_MG-2023. The sequence continues at coordinate 132,491 of NZ_JAUOPX010000002.1, forward strand.
TTCCACGTAGTGCATGTTGCCAACATTGATATGGCTAATGGGTACGCCAGCAACCACCAGTTGGCGAAAGTCTTTAGGTGAACGACAAACCAGCAAAATACGTTGGCGTTCTGAGGCTTTATGAATGGTGTCGATGGTCTTTTGCACGGTCCAAAAGCGGATCGCGATGCCATCGGCTAACACCATTTCCATTAAGTTTTGCTGAATGGTGTCTTGGGCAACATCGTCATTAACAACAATGACAATGTTAGCGTCCACAAAACCAACCCATTGCACACCGACTTGGCCGTGGACTAAGCGCTCATCAATGCGACTTAATACGATATTTGGCATGTTCAACTCCTGTTAATTCTTTTTGTTATCAAACTGATGAATAACAACACCTTGCACCACACGATTGACCTCGCCAGTGGGACACGGGTTATCTGGACCAAAACCAAGCTGCAGTGACTTTTCAAAAGCCAACATTTGGCAAAATAGGATGTAAGGGAAACAGAGCCATGGGTCACCAAGGCCTAATTGGCCCAGTTCAAACACACCTTCTTGGTTGAGGGGGGCTTCAGTAATGGCGATATGCCCTAAGGTTTGTTGGTCGCCTCGGATCTCATTGAACAAATCTAAGTCGTAACGCCTTGTATAAGGGTCGCTAGAGATGAGCTGGATCACTAACGCTTTATCATTGATGCTAAATTTAGGACCGTGGCGAAAGCCAAGTGATGAATCGAAACTGGTCATCACTTTACCCGCGCTCAACTCAAGAGACTTAAGGGAAGCCTCACGGGCTAACCCAGCAAAGCCACCGCTACCTAATACAATTAGCCGCTCGTAAGGTTGCGCTGCCAGCTGTTTAATAGCTTGTTGCCATTGGTTAATTTTGCTCTCGCACAAAGCCGCAGTGGCTGCAATTTGTTCACACCACTGGGTCTGAGTTTGCTCACCAAACAAGGTTAATGTGGACATTAACATGCAGCTGAAACTGGACGTCATGGCAAAGCTATTGTCGTTTGAACCTTCCGGCATCAACATGCAGTAAGCGTTATTAGCCTGTTCAGCGTGACGCGCGAGGGCACCATCACCGTTACAAGTGATGAATAGGTGATGACAATTTGGCACCAGTTGGTCTACCAAGGTGACCGCAGCGACACTTTCTGGACTGTTACCTGAACGCGCAAATGACACCATTAGCGTGGGTCTTGTAGTATCAAGGAATTGCTCTGGATTAGAGACAATATCCGTGGTGGGAATAGACTCAACTTGAAAGTTCAGACCCGCCTGAATAAACGGGGTTGCCGCATCGCCAACAAAGGCTGAGGTACCAGCACCGGTTAAGATGATACGTAGATCTGGGCGTTCAAATAGCGGTTCAAGGAACGCGCTAATCGGGTCATATTGCTGCACCAGAATATCCGCCAGCGCACGCCATAACCGGGGCTGCTGGCTGATTTCTGTTGCGGTATGAATGCCATTACGTTGTTCTAACCATGGCTGTGAGTAACCTAAAAACGTGTTCATTTAAATAGTCTCCTGACAAGTCGCTACATTGGCATAACAAGCTTGGGAATAGACTTTGGTCACTTCCATGATCTTGTGAATAACAATGTCAGCGGGATCGTTTTGAATTTGGTGTTGCGCAATGGCTTTCGCCTGATTCGGCAAGTACTGGCTAAGTAACGTTACCGGTAGAGGCTTAGTGGTTAGGTGGTCAAATAGTGCTTGTTGCGCTGCCTTTACTTCAGGGTGAGTCCAGTAGTAGCGAATGCGATCGCTCAAGCTATAGCTGCAATCAAGAAACTGCTGGTGGCCCTTACTGGAGTAATGCGAACGCCAATAGTCAGGCTGTTCATGCATCACTTGCTCTATGGTGTCGCGTAAATGGGAAGCATGGTGCGATCCGAGCCACTCTTGCTCTGCGCGATCGAGGCCATATAGGGCTTCACGTAATGCAAAAGTCAGGGCTGGACCTACTTTTAAAATAGCGAAATGATCTTGTATCAGCTGGTGGTAAGCAGGGGCATTCTGGTAATCGGTAGAGTGGGCTTCAAACACTAGGTGTGGCTGACGCTCAATTATTTGGCTCAGTGATTGCGCTTTTTCACTGTTATAATGATGTACATGATGGTGATCAAACTCAACACCAGGTTGCACCACCAAACCAATGACGCGAGGCCAAACATAACCCACACCGATATCACTAAAAGCTTGATGATGAGCATCGAGTGTCGCTAAGGCTTCTTCCGGTTTGGTCACTTCAACGCCCTCTTGCTCCAATGATTCAAGAGCACCACCTGGGGTGGGTACTTCCGTGCCGATAACATAAAGCGGCGCATCACCACCTACCTTTTGCCATGCTTGTTCGGCAATTAAACAAAGTTGCGCCGCACGCGCTGCCATCACCGCCTCGCTTAACGGTGTAGTGTCATCGGCACACGACATGGAGCAATCAAGGTGGATCTTCTTAAAACCAGCGCAGACGTAGTCATTAATCATTTGCGATGAATATGCCATCGCTTGTTTGGCGGTGAGATTTTGCCAACAGTTAGGACCTAAGTGATCACCACCCAAGATGATGTTTTGCGCAGGAAAATTGAGACGCGTAGCCAAAGCAAACACATGATCAGCAAAATCTTGTGGCGTCATTCCGGTATAACCGCCAAATTGATTGACTTGATTCGAGGTTGCTTCAATTAAAACCAACTGCTGATCGTGAGCGGCTTGCTTAATCGCCGCTTCGAGCACCAATGGGTGCGCAGAGCAAACCGAGTAAATCCCCGTGGCGCGGCCTTGTTTGTGTTGCCCTATCAGTGAAAGTAACGTTGTCATAATGATTCCTAATTTCCGGTTTGCTCAGCGAGGATCACATCGACCCCCATCTCAAGCAGTGCTTGATGTGTTTCGTGAGGAATATTGCTATCGGTCACCAGCGCATCAATTTGATTAGCGGCTCTGATCATGCAAAAACTTTTACGGCCAAATTTGCTCGAGTCAGTCACCGCGATAATCTTTCTCGCGACGGCACACATGGCACGGTTAACTTGAGCTTCATGGTTATCCGGTGTCGTAATACCTGCGTGCAGGTCAAAGCCATCCACGCCTAAAAACAATTTGTCGAATAAGTAAGAGCGCATTTGCTGTTCACCGTGATGACCTATCAATGAGCAAGAAGCGCGGCGTAAACGCCCACCTACTACATGTAAGTCGATGTTTTCAAACTGACTGAGTTGGTAGGCGGTATTGAGTGCATTGGTCATTACAACCAGTTGTTTTTTATTGGCAAAATATTGCGGCATTAAACCAATAGTTGAACCTGAATCGAGGATGATGGCTTCGCCATCCTTGACTAAATTAGCCGCCGCCAGTGCGATACTTTGCTTGGCACTGCGGTTAAGTTGATCTTTACGATAAAGGGGCTGATCGAAAGCAAAATTGGGATTAAGGTTAGCGCCGCCATAACAACGGAACACGCACCCTTCTTTTTCCAACACGTTAAGATCATGACGAACAGTGACAGCAGACACATTAAACAAGCCCACAAACTCATCGACCTTACCGCTGCCGTGAGTGCGAATATGCGCCATGATAAGTTGTCTTCGCTCTGAACTAGTCATTGTTCCGCCCCTCTTTCGTTAAATTTCACTTTCGTGATTTATTTGTTTCGATTCATTTGATTGCTATTAAATCAGGTCCAAAAAAATAAAAGTGAAAGCTAGTTCACAAGTAAAATGGTTTCGTTTTTCCGCAAAAAACCTTTCGATCCAGTAAAAGTGAAAGAAATACATTTCAATTGAAAGCAGATATTTATTAGAGGAAAGTGCGGTAAGACTGACTTCTAGAAACAGAAAAGTGAAAGGGGGACATGAAAGAGGAGAAACCGTAGCATTTCGAACTGCGATCTGCGCGAGATCACATAACCAGAGCTTGGCTAAGTTGATGACCAGAATAAAGCAACGACATCAACCCAATTAGGCAGATGGTTAACCATGGGTGAATGAGGGGATAGGCGCGATAAGAGCAGCTAACAAAAATAGCAGAAGCAAACAGTCAGGAGAGAATTAGTCGACAATTCTTACATCCACCCCTAGAGCGGTCAAATATTCAACATAATCAGGTGGGATGCCACTGTCGGTGATTAGCATGGCAAGTTGCTCAGGGCGCGCAATCAAGCAAAAGCTTTGCCGATTAAATTTTGAAGAATCCGTGATCGCAATAACCTGTTGCGCGGCTTCAACCATTTTTCGATTGATATCAGCTTCACCTTGATGGGGTGTCGTGATCCCGGCTATTTTATCAAAACCGTCTACCCCTAAAAATAAGGTATTGAAGCGAAAGCTAGACAGCAGGCCTTCACCACTAGTCCCATTGATAGAATATGAACGCTTACGAATAGTGCCACCAGTGAGCATGACTTCTATATCAGGTTGATTGGCGAGGTGATAAGCGATGTTGATTCCATTCGTCATCACAGTAAGGTGACGCATAGAGTGAAGATGGTAAGCAATTTGTTCAGTGGTCGAGCCAGAATCAAGAATGATCTTATCGCCATCTTTAATTAATGAAGCGGCGTATTTGCCAAGCTTGGCTTTAATGCTGGTGTTTAGCTGCTTTTTGTCGTTCAGTGGTTTATCGAAGGTAAATTGATTGTTAAGTAACGCGCCACCATAACAACGGATAACACATCCTTTTTTTTCTAAATAATTTAGATCGTTACGAATAGTCACAGTAGAGACTTGGTACAATTCAGCAAACCAACTGACCTCACCTTGTTGATTTTTTTGAATGTATTCTAAAATCGCTTTACGCCGCTGCGCAGTATCAAGAGCCATGTCAATTCGCCAATAGAGTTAACCTAGCAATGAGTCTACCCAGTAGTGGTGAAAATTAACAACCCGAATTATCAATTTTTAGCCTGAGAGGTGTTATTAATTGCTTTGACAACAAGTGGTTGGAGATAGCTATACGTTGCAAAATCAAGCTGCTTGGGTGTCGATAAAATAAAACCCCAAACTAAATATTTGGGGTTTTTCACTAACCACAAGCTGCTAGTGCAGACATGGGATTAACCAGTATGAATTAAACGAAATCCACGCCTTTTTGAATGTCACCTTTTAGGGTATCTAGCATTTCAGTTAATGCTGTTTGTTCAAATGCGCTGATGTCGCCGTAAGGCAGTACTTTCTCTACGCCGTTTTTACCAAGTAATACTGGTTGTGCGAAGAACTCTGCATGCTCGCTGCCAGCATCCACATAAGTACATTCAACAACACCTTGCTTACCGTTTAGCGCTGCCACTACTGACAGACCAAAACGCGCTGCCGCTTGACCCATTGAAAGTGTTGCAGAGCCGCCACCGGCCTTCGCTTCAACTACTTCAGTACCCGCGTTTTGAATGCGTGTGGTTAGGCTAGCGATTTCTTCATCAGAGAATTCAACACCTTGAACTTGTGAAAGTAGCGGAAGGATAGTAACACCTGAGTGACCACCGATAACGTTAACTTTAATATCCGTTGCTTTTAAGCCTTTCGCTTCAGCGATGAAGGTTTCAGAGCGGATAACATCTAAAGTAGTGATACCAAATAATTTGTTTTTATCGTAAACGCCAGCATTTTTTAGCACTTCACGCGCAATCGCAACGGTCGTGTTAACAGGGTTAGTGATGATACCGATACATGCTTTTGGACAAGCAGCCGCTACTTTTTCAATCAGGTTTTTAACGATACCCGCGTTTACATTAAATAAGTCCGCGCGATCCATACCAGGCTTACGTGCTACACCAGCAGAAATAAGCACTAAATCAGCACCAACAAGTGCCGGTGTTGGATCTTCGCCAGCAAAGCCTTCAATCGCAACATCAGTTGGGATATGGCTAAGGTCTTTTGCAACACCTGGGGTAACAGGTGCAATATCATATAATGATAATTCTGAGCCAGCTGGTAAATCATTTTTTAGCAAAAGAGAAAGGGCTTGACCGATACCGCCCGCAGCGCCTAAAACAGCTACTTTCATGTGGTTGTCTCCGTTATGTGTAGGTGAGGATTCATTCCTTTTATTATGCGAGCAAAGTCTATGAGATCCACCTAAAAAACACAATCTGTTAACAGAGCTGAAACCCTAAGTTGTGAGCAAATAGAAAAAACCCAACCATAACTTACAGCTTTTTTAACATCTCGTTAGCATTTAAGCCCATTTTAACAACCAATCCAGCCTTCTCTGCTAGCGAAAGTACTTCATAATAATCCGATCGTATTCCCCTGTAGCCTTGATTTGCTTTAATGCTTTATTTAAATCCCTAAGCAGGCGCTTATTCGACTTGTTGACCGCAATCCCATAACCAAGACCAAAATATTCCACATCAGTGATCTTTTTCCCAACTATCTCAAACTCGCTATTTGTTGGCGCTTGTAACCAAGCATCGGCGACAGCAAAATCCACTAATACTGCATCAATATCACCCAAGCGAAGGTCAGCAAAAGCTTTTGCATAAGTGGCATAAGGCACTGTCAGCGCCCCTTGCATGGATGGCTCTTCAACAAGATAGCGCTGTTGTTGGCTACCATTTTGTACACCAATGGCTTGATTTTTAACGTTAACCGCTCCGTCATATGTGCCTTTTTTGGCAACAAACACCGCACTACTATCGTAATAAATATCCGTAAATGCCACTAAAGCACTGCGCGCTTCGGTGACATTAAGTGCCGCAATTACGGCATCATAATTACGAAATTGCAAAGCCGGTATCAAACTATCAAATGCTTTATTATGAAATACACACTCAGCTTTTAAGTGGCGGCAAAGCGCGTTAGCTAAATCGATATCTAAGCCGGCGAATTGCCCTGCATCATCTAAATATTCGAAAGGTGGGTAACTGGCCTCAGTAGCAAATTGAATCCGACTAGCAGCAACACTCTGAAAACTTAAACAACACAATAACAACACTCGCCACATAACACTTCACCCTTTCTTCAAATCCACTAGCGCCTGACTCTATTCTAGTTTAGAATCCCGTTTTTTAGTCAGCGGTGACTTTAAACAGAATCAAACTCGACATATTACTAAATTTTCGAACAATTACCTGTTAAATGTATTTTTCAGCCTTAATATGAACTGCAACAACCTATCTATTGAGTCTTTTAAGTTTATTTGGTGATACCGCTCTCTTTTAGCCTTTCCAACTAACCATATCACTTGCTAGAAAATGATTTTTTATGCAAGATATTGGTTTATTTTTGACTGATTATGTATTTCTAATGAAAAACAACGACAAGCAAGATCGCCTTATTGAAGCATTTAAATCTCTTTTAAAAGAAGAAACGTTCGGCTCACAAGGTGAAATTGTCAGCGCATTGCAAGCGCAAGGCTTTGATAATATCAATCAATCAAAAGTATCTCGGATGCTAAACCGCTTTGGCGCAGTGCGCACTCGCAATGCTAAATCTGAGATGGTTTATTGTCTACCAGCTGAATTAGGCGTACCGGCTACCAGTAGCCCGTTGAAGAACTTAGTCAGTGACATCGATTACAATGACGCATTGGTTGTGATCCGTACCAGCCCAGGCGCCGCGCAGCTAATTGCAAGATTGCTCGACTCACTCAGTAAAGCAGACGGGATTTTAGGGACCATTGCAGGCGATGATACAATCTTCATCACTCCCACTAATACGAAAGAAATTCAACGCACTGTGCTTACTGTCAAAAGCTTGTTTGATATGCGCTAAGAACCATTAGGCGCTTTGCTTATCGAATAAAATAAGCTCATGAGGCATAACCGCTAAATCCACAGCTTGCTGTGCAGTAAAATGCTGCGCAACCTGACACTCAAACTCTTGCTGTGCGAGTTTTACATATACTTTTGAACTGGCGCCAAGAAACTGCACATCACTCACCACGCCCGCTCCCGTATCATTAGCCGTTAAGCTTATTTGTTGCGGCCTGATAAAAATATCGTAGCTGGTCGCATCTGATTTATGGTGAGCAACAGTACTACACACTCTACCCAAAGGTGTATTGACGTGGTGCTCATCAATCACAGTGGCGGGTAAATAGTTGCCACCACCAAGGAAATCAGCAACAAAACGAGTAGCCGGACGAAGATACAACTGATCCGGCGTTCCTACTTGCACAATTTTACCTTGGTCTAGTACCGCCAGTTTATCAGCAAAAGCAAATGCTTCTTCTTTTGAGTGAGTAACAAATACCGCACTTACCCCAGCTTTTTTTAGAATCTGTCGAATTTCAGCAATCAGTTTCAATCGCACCTGGCTGTCAATATTAGAAAAAGGCTCATCCAGCAGCATTAAATCCGGCTGATATGCTAGCGCTCGTGCAATCGCGACACGCTGTTGCTGACCACCTGAAAGTTGATGTGGATAACGTTCACTCAATTCGCTAAGGTTCACCAAATCCAGTACTTGCTTGGCACGCTGCTGCTGTTCTTTTTTCGGCAACTCATCAATACCAAACACCACGTTATCCATCACCGTCATGTGCGGAAATAAGGCGTAATCTTGGAAAATCATGCCAATTTTGCGTTGCTCAGGAGGTAAGTGGAAACCTGTTTTATTAACCACTTTGCCATTGATCATTACCTCACCCGATTTCAATGGTAGCAATCCGGCGATGGCTTTAAGTAACGTGGTTTTACCACAACCACTTGAGCCCAATAGACAGAGGATCTCATTCTCTTCTAGCGTGACACTCATATCCGACAAAATATCGAGGCCGTTGTAGCTACAATGAACGTTTGAGATAACCAATGCTGACATAGCTAAGGGTGTCCTTTTAAAAACTTTTAAAAAAGAGGGGTGATAAACTCTATTAATGCCGCTCAATAGAGCGACTCAATATGATCAATGGCACTAAACCCACTAAGATAATCACTATCGCAGCCAATGCGCCATGCTCGATCATCTCATCAGAAACAAACTGATAAACATATGTCGCTAATGTTTCAAAGTTAAATGGCCGCAAAATAAGCGCCGCCGGTAATTCTTTCATTGATTCAATAAATACCAACAACACAGCTGTAAAACAGCCTTTACTAATCAATGGAATATGAACTTTTCGCACCATTTTTACCGGAGAGTGCCCTAAAGTACGCGACACCATATCAAGTGAAGGTGGAATTTTATTGATGCTACTTTCTACCGCCCCCACCGCGATAGCAGTAAAACGCACCAAATAACCAGCAATCAACGCCAGCATAGTGCCACTAAATAATAGCCCAGGCCCTTGTCCACCAAAATGCTCAACCAAGTCATTTAAACTATGATCAAGCCAACCAAAAGGGATCAATATACCAATGGCCAACACTGTGCCCGGAACGGCATATCCCATTGAGCTCAAGCGAGCGGGAATATCTGAGCCTCGTTGCATATGTAAACGGCGAAATAAACCGACCAGAATAGCGATGATACAAGCAAGTACAGCAACCACTCCGGCAATGAAAAAAGTATTTAAGCTAAATTCAATAAATTCAGCGGTCCAAGAATCAGTAAAATATTGCGTAGCAAAGTAAACTAACATCGAAAATGGAAATATAAAGCCGAGTGTAACTAAAGACCAACAAAACAATGCCGCCAACCACTGCTGCCATGGTTTCATAAGCAACAAATGCGCGCTCTCTTGCCCCATATTTTTTTGAAAAACTTTTTGTTTGCGTCGACTAAAACGTTCCAATGCTAATAACATTACCACTACTACTAACATTAGCGTCGATATTTTGGCTGCTGCATGAAGGCTACCGTAACCTTGCCAAGTATCAAACACAGCACGAGTTAACGTATTAACAGCAAAAAAGTTCACGGTTGCAAAATCGGCTAAGGTTTCCATCGCAATTAAAGATAGCCCGACTGCAATGGCAGGTCTTGCCAACGGTAAACTAATACGGCAAAAAGCTTGCAACGGCGTTTTGCCTAGCAGCTGAGCCGACTGCATTAAGGTAACAGATTGCTCTAAAAAAGAAGTCCGTGCGAGTAAATAAAGATAGGGGAAAAGCACACTTGCAATAATAACAATGGCGCCACCTAAGCTACGGATATTAGGAAACCAATAATCACGCGCGGTTTGCCAACCAAAAACATCGCGCAACACACTTTGCACGGGGCCTGCAAAATCAAGTAACTCGGTATAAATACCGGCCACAATATAAGCGGGCATCGCCAAGGGCAACATCAGCGCCCATTGCAAATATTTACGTCCAGGAATATCACACATGGCCATAAACCATGCCGCAGGGATAGCCATCATAAAGCTTAAAACACCAACCCCTAAGATCAACAAAACCGTGTTGTGGATATAATCCCACATCACGGTGTCCATCAAATGCTGAAACAAATCTCCAGCGGGTTGTAAGCCTTGATAAATAATGGCTATAACAGGAAAAACCAGTAGCAGGCCAATGGCCCAACTACTGGTGATCCAAAATAATGATAATCTTGAGTACATCTATTCACTCAAGGGACAAAACCCTTATAAATCGAATTTAACTTCGTCTAATAATTTTAGTGCTACTGGACGCTGCTTAGCAATTTCAGCCAGTGGAATAGTGTCCGATTTAAATTCACCCCAAGAAGATACTAATTCAGAAACCGCCACACCCGGCTTAACTGGGTATTCAAAGTTAACTTCTGCGTATATTTTTTGTGCAGTATCATTAGACAAAAACTCCATCAGTTTAACTGCATTGTCTTTGTTTGGCGCAAACTTAGTCAGTGAAACACCACTGATATTTACATGAGTACCGCGATTAGCTTGGTTAGGAAAGTTAATTTCAACGGCATTTGCCCAAGCCACTTGCTTCTCATCATTTAACATTTTGCCTAGGTAGTAGTTATTACCCAGTGAAACATCACAAAAGCCTTCTTTAATTGCTTTTACTTGATCGCGATCGTTACCTTGTGGTTTACGTGCTAAGTTAGCCTTAACCCCTTCTAACCATTTTTTAGTTTCCGCTTCACCGTTAGCAACTATCATCGAAGAAATCAGTGCCACGTTGTATGGATGCTTACCGCTACGAGTACAAATTTTGCCTTTAAACTTTGCATCGGCTAAATCTTCGTAATTCAACTCAGGCTGTTTACCTAAGCGATCTTTAGAAGAGTAAACGTTACGAACACGAGTAGTTAAAGCAAACCACTGATCAGCTGGGTCGCGATATTGGGCAGGAATATTACCTTCTAGAGCTTCACTTTGCACGGGTTGAACTAAGTCTTTTTCTACAAGCTCAACTGAACGGCTAATGTCGGTCGTTAACACTAAATCAGCAGGGCTTAACTTGCCCTCACGCTCTAAACGCTCAATTAGGCCATCTTTAGCAAATACTATGTTTACTTTTACCCCTGTTTCTTCGGTAAATTTTGCCATAATTGGCTCAATTAAAAACGATTGGCGGTAAGAATAAACATTCACTTCTTCTTTTGCTGCCCAAGAAGAGGCTGATGCTAAAACACTGCTTAAAACGACTGAAGCAAGAATAAAGCTTTTTTTCACTTGATAACTCCTAACTGAGTGTAATGATAACGATTACTATCAAGGTTATTATAAACAAATTTTAATCCCTGTCACCTGATTTGGATAGTAATCATTTCTATTTAGAATATCTTTTAGGAATAAGCATAGATAATAAAAACAAAAAAGCCCCGAATCATCGGGGCAAAGGTAGACAACACACAACGGAAGCTACAAATTAACGGCTTGGACGTACCGTTACAAATTCTGGGTAAGCATCAACGCCACAATCATGAATATCCATACCCGTCATTTCTTCGTCTTCTGTGACACGGATACCCATGGTTTGCTTCAAGATAGCCCAAACAATGAATGAGGCGATAAATACAAAACCAAAGATAACTGCTGCACCAAATAACTGGGCAGTAAACGACGTTTCTGCATTTGAGAAAGGCACAACCATCAGACCAAACAGGCCACATACACCATGAACAGAGATAGCGCCAACTGGATCGTCAATTTTAACTTTGTCAAAAGCAACGATACTAAACACCACAAGGCCTCCAGCAAACACACCAATAAGAGCGGCAAATAATGGGCTTGGCGATAGAGGATCAGCTGTGATAGCAACAAGACCGGCTAAAGCACCGTTCAACATCATTGTTAAATCAGCCTTACCCCATTTTATTTTTGTTACTACTAGCGCAAAGATGGCACCTGTTGCTGCTGCAGCATTGGTATTCACAAAAATTTTGCCTACTGCTGTTGCATTCTCAGCATCAGAAATCATTAACTGCGAACCACCATTAAAACCGAACCAACCCATCCAAAGGATAAATGTACCTAAGGTAGCCAGTGGCATATTTGAACCAGGGATCGGATGAACTTCACCATTTTTGCCGTATTTACCACGACGAGCACCAAGTAGTAGTACGGCTGACAATGCCGCTGCCGCACCAGCCATATGCACAATACCAGAGCCAGCAAAGTCAGAGAAACCCGCAGCAGATAGGAAACCACCACCCCACGTCCAGTAACCTTCAATTGGGTAAATAACACCTGTTAGTACTACGCTAAAGGCAAGGAAAGACCAAAGTTTCATACGCTCTGCTACTGCGCCCGATACAATCGACATGGCCGTAGCAACGAATACCACTTGGAAAAAGAAATCCGATTCTAGCGAATGGTCGGCGCCATCTGCTTGACCACCAATCAAGGCACCAAAAGAAGGAATGATGCCACCCTCAACATTATCGACATACATAATGTTGTAACCCACTAGCAAGTACATGGTACAAGCAATGGCGTATAACGCGACGTTCTTAGTTAAAATTTCGGTGGTGTTTTTTGAACGTACTAAGCCTGCTTCGAGCATCGCGAAACCCGCGGCCATCCACATCACCAATACACCTGACATTAAAAAATAAAAAGTATCTAGCGCAAAGCGCAATTCAATCACTGTGTTTTCCATGATCCTATCTCCCTTACAGTGCTTCGTTGTCTAACTCACCAGTACGAATACGTACCACTTGAGTTAGCTCATAAACAAAAATTTTGCCGTCACCGATTTTTCCGGTATAGGCTGCGCCAGTAATAGCCTCAATAAGGCGATCGACATTTTCTTCACTCGTCGCAATATCAAGCTTCACCTTAGGCAAAAAATCGACATTGTATTCTGCGCCACGATACAGCTCGGTATGCCCCTTCTGACGGCCAAACCCTTTTACTTCTGTCACGGTCAAACCATCTACGCCAACTTCTGCCACAGCTTCTCTGACATCATCCAATTTGAATGGCTTGATAATCGCACTGATCATTTTCATAACAACTCTCCCTAAGCATGTATTTTTAATTTTCTTATACTAGGTATTACAAACTCCGTGCCAGAAATTAAAGCCAAACAATTTCAACAGCTTAAATATAATTGATAAATTCAACTGACCTTTACGCACCAAATTAAAGCAACATAGTTTTAACAATGCGCTCTATCGGGGCAAAATGAGGATTCAAGGACATCAAAGTTGGAAAAGGTTACAATATTGCAGGTTTGGACAGGTTAGAGAGACTAAGTTTGGATACGATAAAAATATCAGAGCGCGTATTTATTCCATTTAAAGAAATAGAATTTACCTTTGTTCGCGCCCAAGGAGCAGGTGGACAAAATGTAAATAAAGTTAGCACCGCGGTGCAACTAAGATTTAACTTCTTAGCGTCCAATGCCCTTCCTAATAGTTATAAAGAGCGTCTGCAACAAGTTAGCGATCATCGTATCACTAAGGGTGGTGACATCATTATCAAGGCGCAAAACAGTCGCAGCCAAGACTTCAACAAACAAGACGCGATAGAACGGCTAGTGGAATTAATTAAAAGCGCCAACGTAGTGCAAAAGCGCCGCATTGCCACTAAACCTACGAAAGGCTCCAAGACCCGCCGTTTACAAGGAAAAACCGTGAAAGGAAACGTGAAGAAACTGCGCGCTAAGGTCACTTTTTAATGGCCATGTTTAACCGGCTCGATTTTACAAAACAGAGTAGTAGGGAAAAGAACCTAGTTTCTGAGTTAATTGAGTTGCTTATTGCGGGCAGTTCACCCAGTTTTTTACGAAAGGTTGAGTGTTTAGTTTTTCGAATTAAGGCTAATCAAAAACGCTTAGTAGCCAGTTTGAATAAATCTTTGATAGGAAATTAATACCTGCTCGAAATCTTCTAAACCACACAAAGCTAAACTTTCCTCATCATAAAAGCTCATATCATCGGGTAATTCGTCGTTATCGGATAGCAGGATGTTGGCGACAACCTTGGCTTCTTCTTGATTAAGAAACAAGGAAAACTCCGCTCCTAATAATTCAAACTGCTCCACCCCTTGGGTTTGGAGCAGCTGAATTTGGTTTAGTAAACGAGATATGCAGGCAAGATCCATATTTATCTCTTGCTCTAGCCAAACTCCCAAGGCTTCATGGCCCATAGAAAAATGACTTTTTATTGTGTTATGTAACATGTCGCGTTTAAATTCAAACTCCAAAATCGAACCTCATATTGTCAGTCGTGCTCGATGATGGATTCTACCTTAGAGCTTGAACTTAGTACTCAACTTTTAACTACTGGTAAACCAGAAAGTCTCGTCCTAAGTCAGCTCTGGTGTTATTTATTATATTTAAAACTGTCTAAGTTTTGTCAGCGTTTATTTTAGTTTGTCGCTGTTTTTAATGCTGCTTCTTTGCTTAATACATGAGTTGGAACCAACTCATAAGCGGCTTGTGGCTTAAGTACCACAGCTGATTTGCTAGCAACCATTAACATTTGCTTCAAGCGACTGTCTTCTAATGGTTTTAGTAATAGACCTTGAATATCAAGTAAGCTGTTAATGCCAAGTAGCTCACGTTGAACATCAAAGTGCGTCACTAGAACACGAATATCTGCAACGGCTGAGGTTTCCCCCATACGGATACGTTTTACTAGTTCGATACCTGCAGTGTCATTCAACAATGCGTCAATCACTAGTAGGTCAAAGTCCTGTAAAGCAAAAGCCTGCTCTGCAGCTTCAACAGTTGCTGCACTTTCAACGTAAGCAACATTTAGGTTTTCAAGCTGTGCAACCATAGCATCACGGTCGCCGTTATTACCTTCAACTACCAATACTTTTAGGTTAGTTGTAACAGCTTCTGGTTTATTCACTAGCGGCGTAGGTTGACCAACTTCAGCGCCTTCTAAACGAGCAATGTAGCCACGCTTAGGAATGGTTGAAATGTTCAAGCCATGAATGCTTAGGTTACCAATGCTTTTACGCAATTGTGAAATGTGTTGGTTGATCGTGTGGTCGGTTACCAGACGGCCCCATACATGCTGCGCTAGATCTTCACGTGTTACTACCGTGTTTAAATTCTTACACAAGAAGTGCAATAGCGATGTACGTAGTGGTCCTAAGTAAACTTTACGATTACTATGGATCAGGCTGTTCTGACTCGTATCTATGTGGTATTCACCCACAACAAGGCTTTTTTCTAGCATAATGACACCCATATAATTAAAAAAATAAAATTGTGACTGACAACATAGTTTTATCAAGACTTTGTAAAAAAATCCAGCCGTGTATGCAAATTAATTGACTTTAATTTAATCAAATCCCTGCAATCTAACTAATTTGTATCGCTATCTTATATTTATCCAATAAAAAACCCTCCTGAGAGGGTTTTTTTTGGTGTTTTTTACTTTTTAAGCGATTTAAACGGCTTGTGTAAAAATTACCTTCTCAGCCTTCTTAGTATAACTTGGAAGCTGATCAAAGTTTAGATATCTATACGTATCTGCCGAAGTAGCATCTAATTGTTTGGCATATGTCATATATTCATCAACTGTTGGTAATTTTCCAATAATCGCTGCAACCGCTGCCAGCTCTGCTGAACTGAGGTAAACATTGGCACCGGTTCCCAAACGGTTAGGGAAGTTACGAGTTGAAGTCGATACAACCGTTGAGTTGTCAGCCACACGCGCTTGGTTACCCATACATAAAGAACAACCTGGCATTTCAGTACGTGCGCCTACTTTACCAAAGATGCTGTAGTAACCTTCTTCGGTTAGTTGTGCTTCATCCATCTTAGTTGGCGGAGCTACCCAAAGACGAGTTGGTAATTGACCAGAGAAGTTATTAAGCAGTTTACCTGCGGCGCGGAAATGACCAATGTTAGTCATACATGAACCGATAAACACTTCATCGATATCCGTGCCTGAAAGCTCGCTTAACAGTTTCACGTCATCTGGATCGTTAGGACAAGCTAAGATTGGCTCTTTCACTTCGTTCATGTCGATTTCGATAACAGCAGCGTATTCAGCGTCAGCGTCAGCTTCCATTAGTTCTGGATTAGCAATCCACTCTTGCATCGCAGTAATACGACGCTCGATAGTGCGCACATCACCGTAACCTTCGGCTAGCATCCACTTCAGCATCACGATGTTAGAGTTTAAATACTCAATAATCGGCGCTTCATTTAGCTTGATAGAACAACCCGCAGCACTACGCTCAGCAGATGCATCTGACAGTTCAAATGCTTGTTCAACTTTCAGATCAGGTAAACCTTCAATTTCTAGTACACGACCAGAGAAGATGTTTACTTTACCTTTCTTCGCAACCGTTAATAGACCATCTTTGATCGCGTAATAAGGGATAGCATTAACTAGGTCACGCAAGGTGATACCTGGTTGCATTTCACCTTTAAAGCGGACCAATACTGATTCAGGCATATCCAATGGCATTACGCCTGTTGCAGCAGCAAACGCCACTAAGCCAGAACCAGCAGGGAAAGAAATACCTAATGGGAAACGAGTATGAGAGTCGCCACCAGTACCAACGGTATCTGGTAATAGCATACGGTTTAACCAAGAGTGGATAACACCATCACCCGGACGCAGTGATACACCGCCACGGTTCATGATGAAATCAGGTAGAGTATGATGAGTGTTTACATCGATTGGTTTCGGGTATGCCGCGGTGTGACAGAAAGACTGCATGGTTAGATCTGCAGAGAAACCTAAACACGCTAAATCTTTTAGCTCATCACGCGTCATTGGGCCGGTAGTATCTTGCGAGCCTACTGTGGTCATCTTAGGCTCACAGTATTGACCTGGGCGTACGCCAGCAACATTACAGGCTTTACCAACCATCTTCTGCGCTAAGGTGTAGCCCTTAGTGGAAGCGGCAACATCTTCAGGTAGCTTGAAGATATCTGTTGGGCCTAAACCTAAAGATTGACGCGCACGATCCGTTAAGCCGCGGCCAATAATTAATGGAATACGGCCACCAGCACGTACTTCATCAAGAATAATAGTGGTCTTTAGCTCAAACTTAGCAATTTCTTCACCGGTTTCGGCATTTTTAACCACGCCAAGGTGTGGGTAAATATCAATTACATCACCCATGTTTAAGTCGCTTACATCCATTTCAATCGGTAGTGCGCCAGAATCTTCCATAGTATTAAAGAAGATAGGGGCAATTTTACCACCGATACAAACACCACCCGCACGCTTGTTAGGCACGTGTGGAATGTCATCACCCATAAACCAAAGTACAGAGTTAGTGGCTGATTTACGAGAGGAACCGGTTCCCACTACGTCACCCACATAAATTAACGGATGACCTTTAGCTTTAAGTGCATCAATTTGCTTAATTGGACCCACTTCGCCCGCTTGATCGGGTTCAATACCTTCGCGCGCATTTTTCAACATCGCAAGTGCATGTAATGGGATGTCTGGACGAGACCATGCATCAGGCGCAGGAGACAAGTCATCAGTATTGGTTTCGCCAGTTACCTTAAATACGGTACCGGTAATTTTTTCTGCCACTTGCGGTTTCTTTAAATACCACTCGGCATCCGCCCAAGACTGCATGACTTGTTGTGCATACGCATTACCTGCTTTGGCTTTTTCTTCTACGTCGAAGAAAGCATCAAACATCAGTAATGTATGAGATAACGCTTTAGCCGCAATTGGGGCTAACTCGTCATTATCTAGCTGAGCAATCAAAGGCTCAATATTATAGCCCCCTTGCATGGTACCGAGTAACTCAGTAGCACGGGCAGCTGATAAAATAGGAGAGTTGGCTTCGCCATTAGCAACAGCAGCTAAAAAGCCTGCTTTTACGTATGCCGCTTCATCTACGCCAGGGGGTATACGATCGGCTAGTAATTCAAGAATAAACTCTTCTTCGCCAGCAGGTGGCGTTTTGATTAGTTCGATTAGGGCAGCGGTTTGTTCAGCATCTAACGGCTTAGGAACCACTCCTTGGGCAGCACGCTCTGCGACGTGTTTACGATAAGCTTCAAGCACGACTCGTTCCTCTTTTTAATGTATATCACCTATTTGCGGTGATTTTTATCCTTTGACGGGTACATTGCTGTTAATGCGATAGATCGACTTAAACAACGATTTAAAAGCAAAAATGCAGGCAATATGACCATTTCGAAGCAGCAAGAGTATATAAGATTCAAGTAAAAATTAAAATTTAATACGTCAGTAAATTATTTCATTTATGTTATCAAGTTATTAAAATGCGAACTTAAACCCACTCAGGTATGTCTCCATGAATTTTTTGCAATTAAACGATAATCAATTGATAAAGCAAGCAAACTACCTTAATGGGAGGTGGCAAGTTAGTAACAAATCCATAACAGTTAGCAACCCAGCTAACGGGGTAGAACTAGGCACCATACCAGTGATTGATAAGCTCGCCCTTGAACAAACCATTACAGCGGCACAAGAAGCATTTGATACCTATTCAAAAACAAATAGTTACAAACGAAGTGAGTGGTTACTCAAATGGTATGATTTGATACTTTCCGCGCAGGATGACTTAGCCAAAATACTGACTCAAGAGCAAGGCAAGCCATTAGCTGAAGCTAAAGGTGAAATACTTTATGCAGCCTCGTTTATTAAGTGGTTTGCCGAGCAAATCAATGCCGACTACGGCTTAACCTTAAACTCACCCGTGGATAACAAGCAGTTTCACACTCACAAGCAAGCCATTGGCGTGGCGGCATTGATTACGCCATGGAATTTTCCCGCCGCGATGATCACCCGCAAAGCCGCTGCCGCTCTTGCCGCAGGCTGTAGCATTATTATCAAGCCTTCCGAACTCACGCCGTTTACCGCCATCGCCTTAGTCGAGTTAGCCCACCGTGCCGGTTTTCCAAAAGGTGTTATCAATCTTGTTACCGGAAACGCACCTATGATTGGCGATGCACTGTGTCACGATCAACGAGTCAAAAAGCTTTCTTTTACAGGTTCAACGCCTGTTGGACAAAAGCTATTTGCGCAAAGTGCTACTAGCTTAAAGCGTTTATCACTTGAGCTTGGCGGCAATGCGCCCTTTATTATTTTTGCTGATGCTGATCTTGACGCTGCTGTTGACGCCTTAATGATCAGTAAATTTAGAAACAACGGTCAAACTTGCGTCGCCGCTAACCGTATTTATGTCGCTCAAAATTTACAGCAGGCATTTTTAACTAAGCTAAAGGCAAAGTTGCCATCGCTCACTGTCGGTAATGGCATGGATAAAAATGTGCAGCTCGGTCCGCTGATAAACCAAGCCGCTGTCGATAAAGTACATGACTTAGTGGCAAGCGCTATCAGTGCCGGCGCTAAACTTGAATACCAAGCTGACTTAAATGAATCAAACAGCCCCTTCTTTCCTGTCACCTTGCTGGTCGACATAACCCCCAATATGCCTATTGCCCAGAAAGAAATTTTTGGTCCGGTGTTAGCTGTGCAATGGTTTGATGAAGAGACCGAGGTGATTACACGTGCTAACAGCACCGATGCAGGGCTGGCAGCTTACTTTTTCAGTGACAATATCCACCGTTGTCAGCGGGTTGCTGGCGCATTAGATTACGGCATGATAGGGATAAACGATGGCATGGTTTCAAATGCCGTTAGCCCGTTTGGCGGCATCAAACAATCAGGCTTAGGCCGAGAGGGAGGCCACACTGGCTTAGCTGAATATCAATATATTAAAGCCCATTGTTATGGCCAGTTAAGTTGATATAGTCAAAAGCCCCCTGTTCATGGGGGCTAAACTGTTAAGATGAGGTTATATTTTCGAACCTAAGAAGAAATAAATACTACTATTACCACCTTCAGCAAGCCCTGTCGCTAAGGTGATAGGCCCAAGACCCGTATCAACCGACACGCCTAAACTCCCTGCCGTAATCATGTTGTCAAAGCGTATGTCGCGACTGCTTTGCCAAACATTACCCTGCTCAATCGAAGCCGAGAAATACATGGGCAACCGCACTGCACCAAAATTATTATCTAGAATGCGATAGCGATACACCACAGAGCCAAAGACTTTATAACGTCCAGAAATTTCGTTGCGTAACAGGCCTGATAGATTTTGAAAACCACCTAGATCCTGCATCACCGCGGGAGTCTCAAGCTTAGTGTTTACGCCACCATATATAGCGTTTAGCTCTAGTACATGGCGTTCCCAACTTTGTACATTCATCCAATCTATTTGTCCTAGCCAACCGTCATCTTTTTCGCCATCGCTACGCTCGGTGATCCATTGCAGTTTGGTCTCTAACACACTCCCTTGGCTTGGGAAAAAAGCGTTATCTAAACTATCATATCCGAGCAAAATATAAGGGCCATAGAAGGTAAAATCACTGTCCAGACTAGAGCCGATAAACTCCATATCTCCCTCCTCAACCGACCAGCCAGCTTCTAAAATAGAGCGCGGTGAGATATTTAGACCAAGGGACGTATCAAAGCCAAGGGAGCTATATTCCGTTTGCCAGTATTTGATGGTGCCACCGCTAGTATTAGCATCAGGAAAAAAATAGTTTCGCTGATCCTGCTGGTACACAACCTCAGCATCCCAGTAGTAAGTTTGGGTTACATTTAGCGGAACATGCACTTCGCTCGATAGCCAAGTTTGCGTTCCCATAATGACGCGGTTGCGCCACTCTGCGCCATGTGAAGTCAAATCCGTTAAGGTATAAGAAAGACCAAAGGCAATTTTTGAGTTTTCTGCTTGTGTTTCCTCTATCCCCAATAACATATCGAAATAACCCGGTCCCCAAGGCTTCTCTTTTGCCGTCACTTTAAGCACCCGCTGACCTTGGTCGGTTACAAACTCATAATCGACCCGCTCAAAAATACCTTCGGCATAAAGACCTTGAATATTTTTTTCTAGTCGCAGCTGATCATAAGGCTGATTTGGTTTTACTTTTAACCGTGCCCGAATAGTGGCTTCCGATAATTGGGCATCGGTTTCAATATCAACGCGATCAACAATAAACATATCACCTGACGGTAAACCCGCTCTGATATTCAACTTTCTAGCAGTGTATAAAGCATAATCATCCGCCGATACAGAAAGCCTTTGCAACTGCCCCAATTTAGCCTGCGCAGCTGCAACGCCTAATGGTAAAATCTCCGCCATACGTTCAAATTCACCCGTTCCAATTTCACTAATAGCTGGTTTGAGTAAAATATCTTGGTCAGACATTAAGGCAATCTGCTTTCGAGTACTTGACTGCGTCATGTAATTGCTGAGCTGATCTAAAATAGTGAGGTAAGAATCCAACTTAACTTTACCAACTAAAGGAGAACCAATATCTACCGCAATAACAATGTCAGCCCCCATCTCTTTTAGTACATCGATAGGTAAATTATTCACTATGCCGCCATCTGCAAGGTAGTGGCCATCTATTTCCATCGGTCTTAGTACGCCAGGCACCGACATACTGGCTTGCATCGCATTCACTAGATTGCCTTGCTTGAGTACATAGGGTTCCATTTTTTCCAAGTCAACCGCCAAAGCGCGATAAGGAATGGGCATATCATCGAAACTATCAATATTAGTTAAGTTTAACGTCGACTCTCGCAGCAGGCGTGCCATGGTTTCACCTTGGATCACGCCATGAGGTAACGCGATACCGCTGCCATCAAAGCCAATGTCTGATTGCAGTAAAAACTGCTCATTTTGCTTTTTTTTGCGATAACTTAAGTTTTCGCGAGCAACCTTGTCAGAAAAGCCTTGATTCCAATCGGTTGCAAACATGCGCTGTTCTATTTCGGCGGCACTTAACCCTGATGCATACATACCCGCCACATAAGCCCCCATTGATGTGCCCGCGATATAGTCCACCGGAATATTAAGCTCTTCCAACACTTTAAGCACACCGACATGAGCAGCCCCCTTGGCACCACCACCACCCAATGCCAAACCTACTTTTGGCCGCTCAGATGCGAGCACCACAGCACTAGAGCCAGACAGCAGTAAAATAAATAATAACCGAAGCATGATTTTCCTTAAGTGAAATGGTGTTCAAAGAGCGATGGCAATTATACCTATCAGCTATATTAATGCCCTAACCAATGTGATTATTTTTCCTACAAAAACGCCTTAAATATATCCCGATACACTTAGCTTATCTAAACTGGCCAAGGCCAAAAAATAAAGCCTATTAGCGACCAACTAAGAATGGCTTAAGCACTCTGCAGAGTTAACGTTTCAAATGCCTTAAATATTAAAAAGCCCGATACAGCAAGCTATATCGGGCCTATATTTAATCAACGCTTGGCACTACGGGCGAGGGATAAACCCTACTGCGTCGTATACGGCTTTTAGGGTCACTTCAGTGCGCGCCGAAGCTTTTTCCGCTCCTTGCTTCATAATACGATCTAGCTCAGTTTGATCTTCTCGTATTTGATGAAAACGCGCTTGAATCGGCTCGATCATCGCCACCATCGCCTCGGCGGTATCTTTCTTGAGATGACCGTACATTTTGTCTTCGTAGTCCGGCACTAAATCCGCAATAGTGCGCCCTGTTGCAACAGAAAGCAGCGTGAGTAAGTTAGACACACCCGGCTTTTCAGTAGTATCAAAGTAGATTCGCGCTTGCTCATCAGAATCCGTTACCGCGCGCTTTAGCTTTTTCTCAATTTGCTTTGGCTCGTCAAGTAGCATGATGTAACCCCCCGGATTCTCATCCGACTTCGACATCTTTTTAGTCGGCTCTTGTAAGCTCATCACCCGCGCCCCCACTTGTGGAATAAACGGATCAGGCACTTTAAACACCTCACCATAGAGGTTGTTAAAGCGGGTTGCAATATCGCGAGTCAGCTCAAGATGCTGCTTTTGGTCTTCCCCTACAGGCACTTTATCCGCTTGATAAATCAAGATATCTGCAGCTTGTAGCACAGGGTAGCTAAATAGGCCCACATTCACGTTGTTAGAATGTTTATCTGATTTATCTTTAAACTGCGTCATCCGGCTTAGTTCACCCATTTGGGTGTAACAGTTAAGCACCCAAGCCAATTGCGCGTGCTCACGCACTTGCGACTGGACAAATAATGCTGATTTTTCAGGATCAATACCACAAGCGGTATAAAGGGCAACGCCATCTAATACGCGATCGCGTAGCGCCTGAGGATCTTGGCGCACCGTGATAGCATGCAAGTCGGCAAGCATAAAGAAACAGTCATGGTCCTGCTGTAACGTTCGCCACTGGTTGATAGCACCTATATAGTTTCCTATTGTCATGCCACCGGTTGGCTGAATGCCACTTAATACAACTGGGTTTGCCATAAAACGTTCCTTTATTTTTACTGTTCTTGCTGATGCATCGCTTAAATTAAGCGTTAACTTTGCAAGCTAATGAATTCAATAACTCTGAAATATTATCTAATACTAAATCAGGCTCAGATATGCGAATATCTTCACCGTAGTTATACCCGTAGGTTAAGCCTGCCACTGCCATGTTGGCGGCCTTTGCAGCGAGAATATCATTTTTTGAATCACCTACCATCAAGGTTTCTTCAATCTTGCTACCTAGCACTTCACAGGCATGAAGTAGCGGCGCTGGATCAGGCTTACGCACCGCCAAACAGTCGCCCGCGACAACCAACTCAAACAACCCGGTTAAGCCATATGCAGACAAAATCGGCGCCATGTATTGGCCCGGCTTGTTGGTCACGATGGCCAGTTTGTAGCCCACTTGCTTTAAGCTGATTAAGGTCATGCGTACATCGGGGTATAATACCGATTTTTCACTTAAACAAGCCGCATAATACTGCTTAAAAAGTTGATGTGCTTGTTGTAACTCTTCAGCACAAATGTTTGCAGTGAGTTCAGTCGAGCCAGACAGTGCGCGCTTGAGTAGCACGTTCGCGCCATTGCCGACCCAGCCTTTCACTTGATCTTCAGGGAAGGTTGCTTTGCCCATTGCCGTTAGGGTTTGGTTAACGGCTTGCGCCAGATCTGGTGCGCTATCAAGCAGCGTGCCATCCAAATCGAACAATACGGTATTTATTTTTTGATAAGCGCTCATGCACCAACCTTAGCGAGTTCGCCAACCTTAGCGAGTTCGCCACGCATTTCATCAATGACTGCTTTGTAATCGGGTTGATTGAAAATGGCAGAGCCAGCCACAAACATGTCTGCGCCTGCTGCGGCGATTTCGCCAATATTGTTAACGTTAACACCACCATCAACTTCAAGGCGAATGTCGTAACCACTGGCATCAATTTTTGCGCGTACTTGGCGCAGTTTATCGAGGGTGCCAGGAATGAAAGACTGACCACCGAAACCAGGGTTAACCGACATCAGTAAGATCACGTCTAATTTATCCATCACATAATCAAGATAATGCAGTGGCGTCGCAGGGTTAAACACTAAGCCGGCCTGACAGCCATGATCTTTAATAAGTTGAATACTGCGATCGATATGCTCTGACGTTTCTGGATGAAAAGTTATAATAGACGCGCCAGCTTTAGCAAAATCAGGGATAATACGGTCAACTGGCTTAACCATTAAATGCACATCGATTGGCGCCGTAATACCGTGGTCACGTAACGCTTGGCACACCATCGGGCCTATCGTTAAATTAGGTACATAGTGATTGTCCATCACATCAAAGTGAACAACGTCGGCACCAGCGGCTAATACATTGTCTACCTCTTCGCCGAGACGGGCAAAGTTTGCAGATAAAATTGAAGGGGCGATCAAAAAGTCTTTCATTTTATTATTCTCATGGTAGGGCTCGCGGGCATTTTACCTAAGGCAGCCGATTCAAGCTAGTGCGGATTATTTGTGCAAGGTAATCTGACTGGATTTAGCCACCAATCATCACAATGAGGAATAAAAAAGATGGCATCTGACGAACAAAAAACCAGTATCAAACAGAGCTTTAAAAGTGCTTTGGCCGCGTTATTTGGCATTCAAAGCAGCAAGCAACGCGAGCAAGACTTTAAGTCTCACTCTCCTTGGCGTTTTGTTTTGGCGGGTGTTATTGCGATTGCCTTATTACTCGGTACGCTATTACTCGTGGTGCAGTGGGTACTAAGTTAATGTAGGTGAAGTCATTTCTATTAAAACAACGCCAATAGTTCAGCCACTTTATTACGCAGACTAGCTTTGCTACTGATGGTTCGCTTAACGTGGACAACATTCAATTGCGCACCATGATACAGCTCGCGCGTTAATTCAATATCATGATTGCTCACTAGTACGGGAATATTACGCGCCGCGGTTTCACGACTTAATCGCCCGAGTACAGCTTGATCATCCAAGGTAAAGCCATTAGCCGCATATGAAGTGAAGCTAGCACTAGTACTCAAAGGCGCATAAGGCGGATCGCAATAAATAACATCGCCTGATGATGCTCGAGCAAAGGTATCACTGTATGACTCACAGACAAACTCAGCTTGCTGCGCTTTCTCAGCAAAAAACCACAATTCAGCAGCAGGAAAATACGGCTTTTTATAACGGCCAAACGGCACATTAAAACCGCCCTTTTTGTTATAGCGGCACAAACCGTTGTAACCATGCCGATTAAAGTAAAGGAACATTAACGCCCGTTCGAATTTATCAGAACATAGGTTAAATTGGTTGCGCAAATCGTAATAACGATCGGAATCATTAAAGTCAGCAGAAAAAAATTTTTCAGACTCTTTAATATAATCGTCTGGTTGCTGCTGCAAAATTTGATACAAGTGAATCAGATCTGGGTTGATATCATTGAGTAGGTACTGCTTGTAGTCCGTATTTAAAAATACTGACCCAGCCCCTACAAAAGGTTCTATTAATCGCTCTTCTTGTGGGAGGTGGCGCTTAATGTCTTCAATTAAGCCAAACTTGCCCCCTGCCCATTTTAAAAAGGCCCGGTTTTTTTTCATTATTATGGTCGACCTTTAATCAATCGCTTCTTGCTGGATCTGTTTGTAGCCTTTGGCCCAAGGCTTGAGAGTGCGTAAATTAGTGGGTAATGAAGCAATGTCATTCATCGCCGCACGGCGTGTCTTATAATCACCATGAACCACTAAATAGGCGGTTTTACCCTTACGGCTAATTTTAAAATAGGTCGCGGTTTGTTCAATATTATGTTCTTTAACAAAAGCTTTTAACACCGGCAGTGAACTAACCGCAGCCAGTTGTAAACTATAATGTTGGCTGGGAATTTTTTTAAGTTCGGCCGTTGTAGTTAAACGAAAGCCTGATTTAATCGCAGCGGTAGGCGCCACCGTTGTTGATGGTAGCGGCGCAACGGTCACTATTGGCGTTTCCTGCTTAGATTGTGCAGCTAATTCTGTTTCGGGTGTAATCACCACGTCTTCAGCAGGTTGAGTCAGCACTTGCTCTAACTGTTCAACAGATTGCACGGTCACCTCATCAGCACTTATCTGCTCATCAGTCAAAGCGCTTTGTTGTTGCAACTCAGCCTCATCGCTGATGCTATTGGCACCTAACTTTTCAATCACTTGTTCTGGTACTGTCACGCGCTTGCGAGGATCCTCCAGACTTTCCAACTCTAACTCGGAATGTTCCACTTCACTCGGCAGCGGAGCATCATCTTGCCAAGAGGTAACGAGTTCATCAGGCGTTAAAGGAGGTGTACTTGGCTCAGGTGATGGCTCAGTTCGCTCACCAGCCGTGATTGAATTGACCGGCTCATCAAGCAACGCCATTGCTAAAGATTCATTATCCGAAGGCGTACCTGCAACTTCGTCGCCAGCGCTTGGCACAATAAAATAATAAAAAGCCCCAGACATCAGTAGCGCCGCCAATATCATTAACGCAATAAGAAGTAACTGAGAGTTACTTTTCATTTTTCCTACCTCTACTGGCGTTTCGTTAACAATGACGTCAACCAAGCGTTGTAAATTTGCTGGAAGCCCACCACATGCTTCAATCTGTCGATGGATTGCCGCATTATTTTCAACTTTAGCTTGATAATCAGCTCGCTGCAGTATACTGCGTACAAATTGGTGGCTTTCTTGCTCAGATAAGGACGGGATATCTATTTCAATCGGTGGCGTGTCTGTTTTACCAACTAATAGTGCAGCTTGCTGTTCACACCAAGTTGGGTCAGCAAACAACAGCACGTTAATTTTATGATTAAAGCCTTGAAAGCGGTTTTCTAACAACAGTAACCATAATTCACTAATCAAATCTTGCGGCAGAAAGTGTGCATCATCAATGACCAGCAGTATATCGGAGCTCGCATCGCCCAACATGCGAAATAGGCTTTCACCTAAATTATCTTCAGGATTAAAGAGCGGCTTAGATACCAGTTGTGATAGCAAACCATCACGTGCTTTGTTAGCTCTGATGCCGGGAGAGCAAGAGAGTAAACTCTGATTCGATTCGATATCAAGGCTCAATAAACGTTGGATCAGAATTGTTTTTCCAGATCCATTTTCACCCGATATAAAGGTGATGTTTGAATTAAAACGAATAAGATGTTGCAGTCGCTCTAACAACTGCAACTGAGAGGGGATGTCAGCCAGTTGGATATGTTGATCCAGCATGGGCTATCTATTTACCTGTAATAACGTTTCTCAGTACATCTTCAGTAACATCTGCGAAGATATCTGATTTACCTATATCAGTAGGTAAAATTAAACGTAATTGACCATTTAATACTTTTTTATCAATCTGCATATGATGCATAAAAGTATCAAAGGTCATATCAACAGGCGCTGATACAGGTAAATCAAAGGCTGCAATTAAATTGCGCATACGCAGCACTTGGTCTTGATTGAGCAAGCCTAGTGCTAATGATGTCTCTGCGGCTAAAACCATCCCCGCAGCCACGGCTTCACCATGTAACCAATTACCATAACCTTGTTCAGCTTCAATCGCATGGCCAAAGGTGTGACCAAGATTGAGCAAGGCTCTCGCCCCTCTTTCTTGCTCATCTTGACTCACAATTTCGGCTTTTATTTCACAGCATCGTTTAATCACATGCACTAAAGCATTTGCGTCCAATGCTTTCAGTTGTGCTTGATTTTGTTCCAGCCAAGCGAATAACTCATCGTCATAAATAATACCGTATTTGATCACTTCAGCCATACCAGCCGCAAATTCACGGGCAGGTAAGGTTTTCAAACAATCAATATCAATGGTAACAACTGACGGCTGATAAAAAGCCCCTATCATATTTTTGCCCAAAGGGTGATTCACTGCGGTTTTACCACCAACAGAAGAATCAACTTGGGACAATAAAGTGGTTGGAACTTGGATAAAGCCAACGCCACGCTGGTAACAAGCGGCAGCAAAACCGGCCATATCACCCACTACGCCACCACCAAGCGCTATCACACTAGTATCACGCGCATGACGCTTAGACAGTAACCCATTGAGTATCAATTCAAATGAAGCTAAAGTTTTAAATTGCTCACCATCGGGCAAAATAACTTCATCGATCGAATACTCAGCTAACGTTTGCTTAAGCTGCTGTAAGTAAAGGGGCGCTACCACGTCATTAGTCACAATCATTACTTTTTTGGCTTTTATAGCAGGAGTAAATAATTGCGCTTGTGCTAACAAACCTGCACCGATATAAATCGGGTAACTACGTTCGCCTAAATCAACGTTAAGGATTTCCATATCTACTCAAAAGTCCAATAGTTTGATAATTTGATTTGCCACAATTTTGGCGCTTTGCTCGTCAGTTTTCACGGTGTAATCCGCAATTTCTTCATAGAGAGCATTACGCTCGTCAGCTAGGTTTTCTAGCACGTCGCGTGGGTCATCTACTTGTAATAAAGGTCTACGTTTATCTCTTTGAGTACGAGCTAACTGTTTATCAACCGTAGTTTCTAGGTAAACAACTATGCCACGCGCTGATAAACGGTTACGATTATCTTTATTTTTTACTGAACCACCACCAGTTGCAAGAACAATGCCTTGTCTCTGAGATAGGTCGTCAATCGCTTCCTCTTCGCGCTTACGAAATCCTTCTTCGCCTTCCACATCAAAAACCCAAGCAACATCTGCGCCTGTACGTTTTTCAATTTCTGTGTCTGAATCGAAGAATTCAAGATGTAACATCTGTGCTAGATGTCTGCCAATTGTACTTTTGCCGGCACCCATTGGGCCGACCAGAAAAATATTTCGTTTCTCTGCCATGGTCCTACGTTTTTTCTATATATAGCTGTTTAAACGTCAGCACGATTCGACTGACCCGTATAACCTGTAAATCTGTGATTAAGACGGTGATTATCTCAATTGTCGGGGGGGGTTTGCAACCATTGAAAAAAAATGAGGCCACATTTTATCATGTGGCCCCACTTAAGTGCTTATATTACTCAGAGAATGCGTCTTGAGTAATAATTTTTGGTGTCACGAAAATCAGTAATTCTCGTTTAGAGTTTTCTTGGATCGTATTTCTAAACAGAGCACCGGCCCAAGGAATGTCACCTAACAATGGTACTTTTGTAACTGTATCTTTAATTTGTTGCTGATAGATACCACCAAGAACGATTGTTTCACCATTATCAACTAACACCTGTGTGCCAATCTCTTGCGTGTCAATAGAAACCGCTTGTCCTACTGCTGTTGCAACCACCTCACCCTTACTATCTTGGGTAATAACCAAATCCAAAATAATTTTGTTATCAGGCGTAATATGTGGCGTTACATTTAGGCTTAATACCGCTTTTTTGAAAGCTACTGATGTTGCACCACTTGATGCTGATTCAACGTATGGGATCTCAGTACCTTGTTCGATATAAGCCGTTTTTTGGTTCGCTGTAGTAATACGCGGGCTTGCAATAATTTCAGCCTTATTCTCACTTTCTAATGCGGAAAGTTCTAAGTCCAAAATCTTACCATCAGCTAACTTAGCCAC
The DNA here is from genome assembly GCF_030547455.1 of Motilimonas sp. 1_MG-2023. NCBI lineage: Bacteria > Pseudomonadati > Pseudomonadota > Gammaproteobacteria > Alteromonadales > Motilimonas > Motilimonas sp. 1_MG-2023. The sequence goes on from NZ_JAUOPX010000002.1 coordinate 162,555, forward strand.
CTGAAATGCTATTGAACCTGCACTGGTACTTGCTACAGGTAGGTTCACATTTAAACGTTCAGCTAAGCTCGGAGCGGAAGGAGTACCATTTACTCCAGATGCCGAGCCTGTTCCTTCTAAGCTACCAGACGTACTGCCATTTGTAGTGGCTTTTGTAAAGCCCCAACGGACTCCAAGATCCTGCTGTACACCATCAGTCACCGTCACCATACGTGATTCGATTAGCACTTGCTTAACTGGAATATCCAGAATTTCAATCATTCGTTTCACGCTGTCGATAACATCTGCGGTGTCTTTAATCAACAAGGTATTAGTACGCTCATCAATTGACACACTACCACGACTTGATAACAAACTGGCATCGCTACTCGATAGCATGCGTGAGATATCGCCCGCTTTAGCGTAATTAATTTGCAAAAACTCAGAGTAAAGCGGTGCTAATTCACTCACTTCTTTCTGGCTTTCAAGTTGCGCTTTTTCCTTCGCGGCAAGTTCAGTAGCAGAGGCAACCATTAATACATTGCCTTCCATGCGCTTACCTAAGCCTTTCACTTTTAGGATAATATCTAACGCCTGCTCCCAAGGTACCTCGTCTAAGCGTAAGGTAATGTTGCCTTGAACTGAATCAGTCGTTACTAAGTTGAAGCCATTAGTATCAGCAAGGATCTGTAATACAGTACGCACTGAAATGTCTTGGAAATTAAATGAAATTAACTTGCCTTGATAAACTGTTTTCTTCTTATCACGCTCTTTTTTCTTAACATCAATGACAAACAAGCTATCAAGCTGATCGTAACGGTATTCAAAATCACCCGCGATATCCATTTCAAAACGCGTTTTACCATTTGCGGTAAAGGTTTCAACAGTTTTAACAGGAGTAGCAAAGTCAAGAACATCCATCACGTAAAGTAAGTCATCACCAATATGAGTACTTTGGAACTCAGCAAGTAACTTAGTACCACGCTTACGGATATCTACTGCAATGGTTGAGTTATCTAACTTAACTAATAACTGGCCGTTACCCGCCTCGCCACGTTTAAAGTCGATCGATTCAACACTGTTGACGAACCCTTTTGGTGTTCCTTTTACTGCGGTAGATGTCACCAGCGTCGGTTTAGCAACGGGAACAATCGGTTTTGCCGCGGGCTTGGTTTGCTTAACCGGTTCAACTTTAATTGGAGCAGGAGTTGGCTTAACGGCCACTATTTTATTCGACGCGCTCGCTGGCACGTCAACAGCTGATTTAGGTGCCGGAGTAACACTGGCTAATTTTGCACTAGCAGCTAGAGCTGAAGCCGTTGCTGCTTTGGTTTCATTTTGGCTAACGGCTGCAACCACAGCATCTTGCTGAACAGTAGTTGATTTTTTCTTCGCCGACGACACATCACCAAAGCGTACGGTGAGTTTATTGTTGTCATGTTGTAAACGGTAAGGCATCAACTGACGTAAGCCGATAACGACCTTAAGGCCATCAGCTGTACGCTCTGCTTTAACCAACTCGACACCATCTTTATCAACGGGCACAGGGTTGAGCTTCAACACAGAAGAAGCATCTTTTACATCAATGACTAACTGGTTAGGCCGATAATGCAATTTATCTGTATAGCGTAATACAGGCTCACTAAACTCAAGTTCAAGTTCAACCTTGCCTGCCATCAACGAGTTTACGTTAAGCTTGTTTAATTGTGGCTCAGCGTAGCTTAGGCCAGAAAACAGCGTAGCCCCTAAAATGGCGGCACTTAGCTTGGCCATATTAAATTTTAATTTATTGGTGCTCATTAAGACTTCCCTGCTCTCTCTTATTCTTCTTCGCCAACCAGTGTGAGTTGCGTGGCACGTTCACCCCAACAACCTTCACCATCTGGTACCAACTCTAACAAGTTAATTTGATCTTTTTTCACAGATAGAATACGACCGTGATTTTGACCCATGTAATAACCCGCTTTCACTCTATGTAACTCTCCGCCACTCACTTGTACCAGCGCCCAAAGCTCCTTATCTAATTCTATCGTGCCGCGCATAAATAAGTTATCCGCAGAAAAATATTCTAGCGGCTGCTTCTGTCTTGACAGGTTGGGTTGAGGACAGCTACTTGGCGCACCGGGATTGCCCGATGCTGTTTCTGGTTTAGGAATAGAGAATGGCTTACGTTTGGCTGCGCCAACATAAGGCTCTATCTCTATTTCTTTAATTTCTGGTATTTTGTCATTAATAGGATAACTTTTTGACTTAATATTTGCTACATAGGAATTGAGGTCTTCATCATTAGCTTGACAACCAAGCAATGAAACACCGAGAACCACTAACAGGATGCGCTTCATTTTTTCGCCTCCTTGTAAGTATAGGTCTTAGCCGTTAATTCAACATTAAGGGTTTCATTATCAATTTTTTTAATATTGATATTATCCAATATAATAATTCGCGGTAACTTAGCTATATCTGCTGAAAACTGACCAATTTGGTCATAAGTACCGATCATTTCGATGCCATAAGGCACCTCAACCGAAAACTCCCGTTCAATCTCAGCTGATGGTTTAAAACGTTTAAATTGCAGGCCATTATCGCTACCTATAAAGTTCACATTATCAAGTAAGGTGGACACCTCGCTTTTACTTGGTAGCTTTTTAACTAGCTCTGCTAGTAAACCTTCAATCTCAACCATTTGCTTACGATAAGCCTCTAGGTTAGAGGCTAGGGCTGCTTTGGCTTCAAACTGGCGTTTAATTTCGACCTCTTTATGTTGAGCTTGCTCCAAGGTTTTAAGCTGGTCGCTAAACATAAAATAATAAAAGCCACCAACGATAAGCCCCGCAATAATCACTAAAAAAATACCTTTGAATAAGGCTGGCCAACTGCCAATATTTTCAAAGTCGAGTTCATTGACATTCATTATTGAGTGCCTCCTGCTACTGGTTCCTTGGCTACTTGGCTCAACACTTCAAAGTTCATGTCAAATTTAAACAGCTTAATTGGTTTACTTTCTGCAGCATAGATACCGCCTAAAGATTCGTTACCTAAACGACTCGATTCTTCAATATTCCTAAACATACGTGAAATACGCGATTGCGACTCGCCCTTTCCACTAATAGCAATTTTAACGTCATTAAAAGATAAGCTTTCAAGAAAAACACCGTTAGGTGTAATGTCAGGCAATGAATTAAATAGGTCCGTAGGCCAGTTACGTCGCTCTTGTAATTGTTGAATCAAATTGATGCGCTTCTCTACCGCGGCTTTTTTTTCTTTGATATTTTTTATTTCTTCAATTTGTCGATCAAGTACAGATATTTCATTATTTAAAAAAGCATTACGTTGGTTTTGGGTATCAATTTCACCGTCTAAATAGATTTTACCGCCAAACATTAATGCGCCGGTGACCAAGCAGACTAAAAATAGTAAACCATAAAAATCTTTTTCTTTGCGTTTTCGCTGCTCTTCGCGCCAAGGCAATAAATTTATATTTGACATGGTGTAAAACTCCTTAAGGCAAGACCTAAGGCCATCATGTATTTAGGCCCATTCATGGCCATTAGTTTTTCATCCGCTGAATTAGCAAAGCTAAACTCTGTAAAAGGATTTGCCAAAATCAAAGGTATCTCTAATTCTGATTCTATTTGACTCACTAATTCAGGTAATAAACTACCGCCCCCCGTCAGCACTAGCTTGTCAACTTTAGAAAATCCACTTGAACTACAAAACAGCTGAACGTTACGACGTATATGCTGAATTGCAGAAGTTATAAACGGAGCCAACACATCTGAATCGTAGTCGGCAGGTAGAGTATTAGCGAGTTTATCTTTCTCTGCCTGCTCTAAGCTCATGCTGTAAAAGTTCGCAATGGCTTGAGTATAATTTTGACCGCCATAGTTTTGTACCCGCGCGTAAACCGTTTCGCCTTTGTTCATCATAGCAAACGTCATCATCGACGCACCTATGTCAATTGCAGCTACAACTTTTTCTTGCTCATCTTCCGTTAATACTAACTGGCAAGCACGACCTAAGGCATGGGACTCGATGTCCATCACTTTTGGCTCTAAGCCCGCATCTTCTAAACAAGAGGCCTTAGTAATAATAGTATCGGTACGAGCAGCGCTAATTAGAACGTCATTTCGTGAAGGGTCAGCTAGATTCTTATTTAATACTTCAAAATCAATGCTTATCTCATCAATTGGAAATGGAATAAGGTGTTCAGCCTCAAGTTCAATTTGCCCTTCCAGCTCCATTTCATTTAAATCGGCATCCATCTGAACGACACGAGTATAAACATCGGCCCCAGAGACCGCCGAGGCAGCAAATTTATATTTGGCAGGAAAGTTACGTTTGACCTGTTTGATCACCTGCGCCACTTTATCAACTTCAATAAGTTGACGTTCAGACATTGCACCTTTAGGCACATTCATTTCTGCAACACCTTCAACTTTATAGCTTTTGCCTGATTTTGACAGTGCAATAGCTTTCACAGAATGCGACCCTAAATCGATTCCGATCATAGCGTAGGTTTGCTTTTTCCTTAATCCTGATAACATAACGTCCCAGTTCTATCTTGATAACTAAGTGAAAAGTAGCGTATTTTCGCCGTTATAATAAGCGCAAATATAATATTGTTCCAATGCTTTAAATCACAAATCACTGTTTAACTGCAAGATATACAGGATATACTAGCCACTCTTTTGTGTTTTTTGTTAACTAGGTAGGAATTTTCATGTGGAAATGGTTTAAGCGACTTCTCCTTCTCACGCTATTTTTTGGGTTTGCTGGCGTCGCTGCAATTGTGGGTATGTATTATTACATCAAGCCAGAGCTCCCTGACGTAAAAACCATTACCGAGGTTCAGCTGCAAACTCCCATGAAAGTATACAGTGCAGATGGTTTACTCATTTCACAGTTTGGTGAAAAACGCCGTATCCCACTCGCTATTGAAGATATTCCTCAACAAATGATAGACGCCTTTCTCGCTACCGAAGATAGCCGCTTTTATCAGCATCCTGGCATAGATCCTATTGGTATCGTCCGAGCGGCTACCGTATATATAGCCAGTGGCCATGCCAAACAAGGCGCAAGTACCATTACTCAGCAAGTTGCACGCAACTATTTTTTAACCCGAGAAAAAACATTAATACGTAAAATTAAAGAAGTTTTCATCGCTCTTCACATTGAGCAACTACTTACAAAAGAAGAAATTTTAGCGCTGTATTTAAATAAAATATCTCTGGGCTACCGCTCTTATGGCGTTGGCGCTGCAGCACAGGTCTATTACGGTAAATCAGTGGCAGAGCTAACCTTGGCACAAACAGCTGTGATTGCCGGTTTGCCTAAAGCCCCATCTAAATTAAACCCTATCTATTCGCCAGAAAACGCACGTTCGAGGCGTGCCGTGGTATTAATGCGAATGCTAGAAGAAGGGTACATCACTCGATCTGAATATGACGAGGCTAATGCTGAACCTATTACCGCCTCTTATCATGGTGCAGAAATTGAGCTTGATGCTGCTTTTGTTGCCGAAATGGCGCGCCAAGAACTGGTGGCTATGTTTGGTGAAGATCAAGCTTACAATCAAGGCTTAAATGTTTATACGACGATAACGAAAAAGCCCCAATTAGCCGCCAATGATGCCCTGATCAACAACTTGATTAATTATGATTTGCGTCACGGCTTTCGAGGCCCTATCGAAAAACTATGGGACCAGAGTAAAGGCGAAGCCGCTTGGCCAATGCAAAAGATCTTTGAACACTTAGCTGAACAGCCTTTTTATAATGTTCTTCGCCCTGCGGTCGTCACCCAAGTAAATGAAAAAGAAATCGAAGTTCTTGTTCAAGGCGGCAAAGCTGGCACTATTAATTGGGATGGATTGAAATGGGCTCGTCGTTTTGTCAATGACAAACGTCAAGGCCCACCACCTAAACGCGCCAGCGACATCGTTAGTGCTGGCGACATGGTTTGGGTGAGAACTGAAGAGGATGAGCTAATATTATCCCAGCTTCCTGACACATCAGGCGCTTTAGTTGCGTTAAACCCTCAAGACGGGGCTATTCAAGCGTTAGTCGGGGGATTCGACTTCAAACAAAGCAAATTTAACCGTGCCACTATGGCCAAGCGCCAAGTAGGTTCAAATATCAAGCCTTTCCTTTATTCTGCCGCCTTAGAGAATGATTATACCCTTTCGACCTTAGTCAACGATTCACCAATCAATCACTGGGACGCTAGCTTGGGTAAAGCTTGGCGGCCGAAAAACTCACCAGCTGTTTACGATGGTCCAATACGAATTCGTGTTGCGTTAGCTAAATCTAAAAACGTCGTATCAGTACGTTTGATCCGCAGCGTTGGCATTGAACCTGTGATAGAACACCTCAGCAAGTTTGGCTTTCACAAAGAAGATTTACCGCCATACGAAACCTTAGCATTAGGTGCTGCAGAATTAACGCCACTTGAGGTAGCAACAGCTTACGCCATCATCGCCAACGGCGGTTTTAAAGTGTCACCTTATGTTATCGCTCGAATAGAAGATGCATACGGCAATTTAATTTATCAAGCTGCTCCTGATTTGGCATGTAGCTCCTGTGGCCCAGAAGTAGCGATAGAAGGCGGGGCAGAGCAACAAACACTAAATGAAGACCAAGGGCTAGCTACTTTTGACGAACAAATTCTGACGCTCAATGAAACTGAAGGAACGGCTAACAAATCTGAAAAAATTAACCTTACAGCCAATTCATCTGAACCTTACCAGGCCCCCACATCAAAAATGGCCAAGCGCGTGATAAGCGGAGCAAATGCATTTTTGATCCGTGAAGCCCTCAGCAGTGCAATTTGGGGTGGAACGCAAAACGGTGAACACTGGAATGGCACAGGCTGGCGCGCAGGGAGAGCCTTGAATAGACGGGATATCGCCGGTAAAACCGGTACCACCAACGAATCTCGTGACGCCTGGTTTTCCGGCATGACCCCTTACTCAGTCGCAACGGCATGGGTTGGCTTTGATAACCATAGCCGCGTGCTTGGCTATGCCTCTTACAATGCCAATTTAGGCAACCAACAAGTCACTGGTGGCGAGTTTGGCGGGCGTACAGCGATGCCAGCTTGGATAAGTTACATGGCAACGTTTTTAGAAGACCACCCCGAGCAAAAGAAACGCGTACCGCAAGATATTGTAACAAAAACTATTGATCTAGAAACAGGATTACTCAGTCGTTCAGGAGGCACGAATACTCGTAGGGAATATTTTGAAAAAGGGACCGAGCCAACCCGTTACGTACCTGAAAATCAAAATGATATTTTCACTAATCCCGATGAAGAAAGCGAATTGTTCTAATATCACTTAGTTCAAGATTAGAAAGCGCAGTCCTACTGCGCTTTTTTATTTATTTTTTGTTTAATAAGCTTACCTAGTTCATTAAAACAAGGTCTTCTGACACTGTTTTTACGATATAGAAGTACGATTTCACGAGCGGGTTTCGGGTCAAAGAATGGTATATAAAACAGTCCATCTTTGCTGCGACCTTTAGGCACAGCCAAGCGTGGCAATAACGTGATACCAATACCGGAGCTCACCATATGTCTTAACGTTTCCAAACTCGTCGCTTTAAACGTTGAATCTTCATCTGCCCCTGCGGCAAAACAAAAACCCATTGCTTGATCGCGCAAACAATGCCCATCTTCAAGCATCAGCACCCGCTCACCTTTTAAGTCAGCAATATCAACCTGCTCAGCGTCTTGCCATTTATGCCCCGCAGGCACAACCAACTCTAATGACTCTTGATACAAGCTAATATGGCCATAGCCTTCCATATCCGGCAGCAAGGCAAGGATAAGACAATCAAGCTCTCCTTCCTCAAGTTGACGCAACAATACATGGGTTTGATTTTCATACAAGTAGACATCTAAATCTGGAAATGCCTGACGCATTGGCGGCACAATCGCGGGTAACAAATAGGGCGCCACCGTCGGGATTAATCCCACATGAAGCGGCCCATTCATGGGCTCACTATAAGAGCGTGCCGCTTCTTTAATTTGTTTTACTTCCAGTAGTACTTTACGCGCTTTAGCTGCAATATCTAACCCCGCTTGAGTGAATAAAACCTTACGCGACGAACGCTCCATTAGTAGCACGCCCAACTCATCTTCGAGCTTGCGAATTTGCCCGCTCAGCGTTGGCTGACTAACAAAACACTTCTCTGCCGCTTTACGAAAATGCTTCAACTCCTCCAATGCAACCAGATACTCTAAATCTCTAATATTCATTTCACCCACTCCAAGCGCCAGACATTGACGAGTTTATCGTTAAAAAACCCACCGACCTCGCATAAATTGCCAATTCATCAGTGTACACATACCCGAATCTCTTTATAAATATTTATTTAGTGGGTAACATGCTGCCATATTATTTTTTTTATAAAAACGTGACCATCACGTTTTAACACATTGAGGGAGAAGATGATGTGTTGGCGTAAATTAGCTATTTTAACATCTGCAATACTTTTAAGTGCCTGTGGCGGCGGTGGCAGCACCGATCTAAGTGGTGGCGGTAGTGATGGTGGAACAACTCCAAGTACAGAGCCTAGTCCAGGGCCTAGCACGGAGCCAACCGTATCGCCATCAGATGCTCCAAGTAACAAAGTTACTCTTACTATCCCAGGGGAAGTGTTAGAGTTAGATAGAAAAAACAATACCATTCCTTTTCCATATACGTTGGACTTAATTCCTTCTTTTGATGCGAAATATAGTATGGAAATTACTGGCACCGCAGTCATGGGGGAAGATTACGATATTGATCCTAAACAAGAACTCATATTTTCTGCCGGGTCTAAAACTGCCACACTTAATTTAACCACTTACCAATCTTCCCAGCCAAGAGGCGGTCGCACCCTAAAAATCCGTTTCTCTAACGACGAAGGTCAAGAAGCGACCCAAACCTTCATCATATCTGGCGATGTACGTCTTAATGACACCGGCATGGCCAGCTATTCTGATGAAACAGATTACAACCTGCCTACTGAACCAGCCTCACACCCAGGACAAGATGCAAGCCGCGGTTTTGACGTCGTAAACGTCGATGATGCCAAGGCTGATGCGCCTTACTATAAAGATGGCTCAGAGCGTAGCGCTGGTAACCCTTATTACTTAGGGCAAGCAGGCTTTAGATACAGCAAAATGAACTTTGCTGGAAAAGAACTTAATGCAAATGCGACAGATTGGCGCTGCGTAAAAGACGAAATAACGGGTATGGTTTGGGAGCGTAGAGCCGCAGTAAATAACTTATCAGTTGTCCCCGACCCTAATGATCCAACAAAGCAAACTGTAATTTCTGCAACACCAGATAATTTCCATGCATCTAATTTCAAGTATGCTTGGCTTAACAGTGATGCTAACCAAAATGGCGGTTTTCCAGGCTGGAAAATGGGAGATATCAATGGCGGCGCGCTTAAAAATGAGGAAGGATATCAACCTGCGAGTTTAAGCTGTGCATACGAAAGGCGCCCCAGAGACTTTGAGTTATATTGTTCAACTGAGCAATATATTGAGGAAGCTAATTTTCAAGGCGTTTGCGGTTTTAAAGATTGGACGCTACCCACTGTTGAACAACTAAGAAGTATCTTCAATTACGGTAATGCTGGTGTCAATGCCCATGTCCTAGACCCAACATTTTTTGACTGTGCATCTAATGACTGTGTTACCACCTCTGGTGATGCCACTTATTGGACATCGACTACGTCAGCGGAACAACCTGCTAGCGCGCTTTGTTTTGATATTTCAAGTGGCGCTCTTCAAATATGTAGTAAGCAGGAAGCACATAAAATGTTACTAGTCAGGCGAGATGACAAATCACTGGTCAATAACAACCCAACACCTAGCGCTGAACCAACGCCGGCACCTTAATAGGAGGAGTAAAACAGATGAAATATTTAATTAATACCTTCCTGCTTGCAGGTGTAACAGCAATAAGCGCCTCATCTTTTGCAGCGGACACTTACTGTAATAGCAGCATCAAAAAAGACTATGTGCCGGCGCATTTTGTTTCATTGAATAATGGCACAATCAAAGATACGCGCACCGGGTTAGTTTGGTCTTTATGCAGCGTTGGTCAAACATGGACTTTAGATCAAAACGGTAGAGAAATCTGCAAGAACGCCCCCACGTCTTTCCCAACATGGAAGAACGCGCTGGATGCTGTGGTAGCTGAAAATGCCAATCCAACTTGGACGGTTAATGATTGGCGCATGCCCAATATCAAAGAGCTAGACTCGATTGTAGATAGAAGTTGCTACAACCCATCAATTAATCAAGATATATTCCCTAATACTTATCCTGTTAATTACTATTCAAGCACGCCATATAAAGGCTCTGATGATAGTGTTGCCGGTAGTAATTATGACCATATCACATCACGCATAATTAGTTTTAGAACGGGACTAGAAAATCCAATTCGTCCAGAAGGACAGACTCGTGAATCATACTCACTTAGACTAGTTCGCTGCGGAGAGTGGCCAGTTACCGACGCCTGTAAAGCTAAATAAAACGTCAAAGCCCTTCAACCGAAGGGCTTTTTTAATACGGGGTAAAGAAATCCCCCTCGTTACATACAGATTTACAATACTTAAAGCATATAATTTTCAGGCAATTCAATCTGCGCCACACCCGACGCCACAGCAGCTTCTGCTACCGCTCTTGCGACCTTAGGTAACAACCTCGCATCCATCGGCTTAGGGATAATATATTCGCGGCCAAAGCTCAATTCAGAAACACCACTGGCGTCCAATACCGCTTGCGGCACTGGCTCTTTGGCTAGCTCGCGAATAGCATGGACGGCGGCAACTTTCATTTCATCGGTGATGGCTTTAGCACGCACATCCAATGCACCACGGAAAATGAAAGGAAAGCACAGCACGTTATTCACTTGGTTAGGAAAGTCACTGCGACCTGTTGCCATAATTAAATCATCACGTACGCTGTGGGCTAGCTCAGGTTTAATTTCAGGATCAGGGTTTGAACAAGCAAAGATCACCGGGTTAGGCGCCATTAATGCCACCGCCTCAGCAGGTAGCACATCTGGACCCGATACACCCACAAACACATCAGCATCCGCAATCACGTCTTCTAAGGTGCGTTTATCTGTGTTATTAGCAAATAGTTTTTTATATTCGTTGAGATCTTCACGGCGAGTGTGGATCACGCCTTTACGATCAAGCATGTAGATTTTTTCGCGCACCGCGCCGCATTTAATCAGTAATTCCATACAAGCTATCGCAGCCGCGCCGGCGCCCATACACACTATGGTCGATTCCGAAATATCTTTGCCTTGAATTTCAAGCGCGTTAATCATCCCCGCCGCAGTTACAATTGCCGTGCCATGTTGGTCGTCATGAAATACTGGGATACTGCAACGTTGGATCAGCGCTTTTTCAATCTCAAAACACTCAGGTGCTTTAATATCTTCTAAATTGATACCACCAAAGGTGTCAGCAATATTAGCAACGGTATTCACAAACTCTTCTGCGGTGCGATGCTTCACTTCAATATCTATCGAGTCGATACCGGCAAAGCGCTTAAACAATAGCGCCTTACCTTCCATTACTGGTTTAGAAGCTAAGGGGCCTAAATTGCCTAAGCCCAAAATAGCACTGCCGTTAGTGATTACCGCCACTAAATTGCCCTTGCCGGTATAGCGATAAACCTCATCTGGGTTCATGGCAATTTCTTTTACCGGCTCAGCCACACCTGGGCTATAAGCCAGTGCGAGGTCTTTTGCTGTTTCAGCGGGCTTAGTTAATTCAATACTGATTTTGCCTGGTGTTGGCAAAGCGTGGTAATCAAGAGCTTGCTGGCGCGCATCTGTCATGATGATAGGTCCAATATCCTATTTTTAAAAAATAAAGAGTTTGATGAAGAAAGTGTGATGATAGTCAAGTATTGACCCAATTCCCAGCAAAAACAATGCCGAGTGAAGCAAACGCTAAAATAGTGAACAATTGTTAAAAAATAATCGAGCCAAATAAATTTTGGCCATAAAAAAAGGCGCCATCGGCGCCTTTAATCAAACTTTTTGCAGGCTTATTTTTTGCCAAGTACTGCAAAACGTTTTTTGAACTTGTCAACACGGCCACCAGTATCAACAACACGTTGAGTACCAGTGTAGAATGGGTGACATGCACCACACACGTCTAGTGTTAGATCTTTACCAACTGTAGATTTAGTTTTGATCACGTTGCCGCAAGAACAAGTTGCAGAAATTTCTTTGTATTCTGGGTGGATACCAGCTTTCATAGGGATAACCTCTTTAGGCCGTGTCGCCATCTGATCTATTTTTCAGATACCACACGTTATGGATAAAGTGCATTTAGTGCACGCGAATTTTAGGGGGCGAATAATAATCCATCAGTTACACACGAGCAAGCATTGCTTTGCGATATTTACACTCTTATTTTATCCCGCTTACCGTTACACTAAGCCTTTATGTTGTTCAGGCTGGTTAATCATGATTTGTACTATTGCCTTACCCGTTCCACTGCGTCGCAGCTTTGACTATTTACTGCCAGAAGGCCAACAAACCCAAACAGGCTGTCGAGTTAAAGTGCCGTTTCGCAGTGGCGACAAAATAGGCTTAATCATTGACGTTAAGACCACCAGCGAGTTTGATTTAAACAAGCTCAAAGCGGTGAGTGGGATTTTGGATGATGCGCCAATCATCACGCCGCAATTATTGCAATTATTTCAATGGGCCAGTGCTTACTATCATCACCCCATTGGCGACGTTATTGCTCAAGCTATCCCTACCTTATTAAAGCAAGGCGAGCCCGATAGCCTTAAACCGTTATCGGCATGGCAACTCACGGCTGCAGGAGAGAAGGCAAAACAACAAGACTTTAGCCGCAGCCCAAAGCAATTAGCCGCATGGGCCTTGCTTAAGGGTAAACCTCTTACCAGCGCAGAGCTCACCGCAGCAGACGTCACGTCCGCCACGCTCAATGCATTAGCGAAGAAGAACTTTGCCGAGAAAATCACTCAACAACCGCAGTATCAAAATAACTGGCCTGAGCAATTTGCCCTGCAGCAACAAAAACCTGAACTCAATACCGAACAAGCCATCGCCGTGGCCGCCATCAATAATAAATCGGCATTTGGCTGCTATTTGTTAGAAGGAGTCACCGGCAGTGGTAAAACCGAGGTTTACCTTAACCTAATAGAGCATGTGCTTAAACAAGGCAAACAAGCATTAGTGCTGGTGCCTGAGATAGGGCTGACACCACAAACGGTTTCACGTTTTAAAGCGCGCTTTAATGTGCCCATTTTTATGGTGCATTCCGAGCTGACCGATCGCGAGCGCCTTGATACTTGGCTTCACGGCCGCGCCGGTAGTGCCGCCATTGTGATTGGTACTCGTAGCGCCATTTTTACCCCCATGCTGAAACCCGGCATTATCATTATTGATGAAGAGCATGATACCTCGTTTAAACAACAAGATTTTTTTCGTTACCACGCTCGCGACTTAGCGGTGATGCGCGCCATGCGCGAACAAATTCCCATCGTGCTCGGCTCTGCTACCCCTTCCCTTGAGAGCTTAAACAACGCCTTAAGCAATAAATATCATCACCTGAGCTTAAAAGAGCGGGCGGGTAATGCCCAGCATGCCCGGCATTATTTACAGGATATTAAAAACGTACGATTAAATTCCGGCCTATCGCCGCAATTGATTGAGTTAATGCATAAGCATCTCAAACAAGGCAATCAAGTGATGCTGTTTTTAAATCGTCGCGGCTACGCCCCTGCCCTGCTATGCCATGAATGTGGTTGGCTGGCAAAATGTCAGCGCTGCGATGCTTTTTACACTTGGCATCAAAGTGATAATGCAATGATTTGTCACCACTGCAATAGCCATCGCCCAGTGCCGCACCAATGTGAAGATTGCGGCTCAACGCAATTACTTGGCGCAGGCGTTGGCACCGAGCAACTTGAAGAAACCTTAGCGGAAGTATTTAGCCAATATAAAGCGGTGCGAATTGATCGTGATAGCACCAGACGCAAAGGCAGTTTAGAAAACTACCTCGATGGCATTCAAAGTGGCGAATATCAGATTCTCATCGGCACGCAGATGTTAGCCAAGGGCCATCACTTTCCTGATGTTACCCTAGTCGGTATTTTAGACGTGGATAGCTCGCTGTTTAGCTCTGATTTTCGCGCCGCAGAAAAACTCGCGCAATTATTCACTCAAGTGGCAGGACGAGCGGGTCGCGCCAGTAAACCCGGCCAAGTAGTCTTGCAAAGCCACCATCCCGATCATTATTTACTGCAAGATCTAGTGAATAATGGCTATCAAGACTTTGCTCGCAGCGCCCTTTCCGAGCGTCAAGATGCACTCTTACCGCCCTTTTCATTTCAAGCTTTGTTTCGCGCCGAAGCGACTTACGCCAATATGCCGGAAACATTCTTACAACAAGTGAAGCAAATATTTAGTGGCTATACCGAGCAGTATAAGCAAATAGAATTAATCGGCCCAATGCCAGCAATCATGGAGCGTCGCGCTGGCAAATATCGCTTTCAACTGTTAATTCAAGCGCCCAATCGCGCCTTAATCGCCGGCCTGCTCAGCTCATGTATGGAGCAAGTTGAGAAATTAAAATCGGGCATTAAAGTGCGCTGGTCATTAGATATCGACCCCACTGATTTTATTTAGTTCGTTAGGCGAGGTTATCGGCGTGCTAAGCCCATTTCCGTTCTGGTTTTCATGGCCGAGACACGTTAAAATCTGACTCTCAATTTTTAATAGTCTCAGATATATCGGCGGTCATACTGAATGAAAGTGCAACTTCAACAACTACTCGAGCAAACAGTCGCATCCTTAAAGCAACAAGGCATAATCCCTGCAGATGCACAGCCACGCGTTCAAGTAGACCGAACCAAAGATAAATCTCACGGTGATTTGGCCACTAACCTGGCCATGATGTTGTCAAAATCGGCAGGGAAAAACCCACGTGAACTGGCGCAACTGATTATTGATAATTTACCTGAGTCTAGCTTAGTGACTAAAGTCGACATCGCTGGCCCGGGTTTTATCAACTTTTTTCTTAATCCGCTATGGCTGGTTGAACAAGTTGAAGCTGCGTTAATCGACCCACGTTTAGGCATCGAGCCAATAGCTGATCCCCAAACCATCGTGGTCGATTATTCATCGCCCAACCTCGCCAAAGAGATGCACGTAGGTCATTTGCGTTCATCGATCATTGGCGATGCCGTAACGCGCACTTTAGAATTCCAAGGCCATAAGCTAGTACGCCAAAACCACGTTGGCGACTGGGGCACACAATTTGGCATGTTGCTAGCCTACATGGAAGAGCTACAAGCCAAAGGCCAAGAGATTAATTCAAACCTATCTAATTTAGAGGTGTTTTACCGCGCCGCCAAGCAACGTTTTGATGAATCAGAAGCATTCGCTACCCGTGCACGTAACTTAGTGGTTGAGCTGCAAAGCGGTGATGAGCACTGTAACCAGCTTTGGCGCGAGTTTAACGAGGTCAGCCTGTCACACTGTCAAGAAACGTACGACCGTTTAGGTGTAAGCCTAACCCGCGCAGATGTACGTGGTGAAAGTGCTTACAATGACGACCTTAACCAAGTAGTCGCCGATTTAGACCAAGCTGGCTTATTAAAAGAAGACCAAGGCGCCAAATGTGTGTTCCTTGACGAATTCAAAAATAAAGACGGTGATCCGCTACCAGTCATCATTCAAAAGAAAGATGGCGGCTTTTTATATGCCACCACCGATTTAGCCGCGATGCGCTACCGTCAGCGCGAACTCAATGCTGACCGTGTATTGTACTTTGTTGATGCGCGCCAAGGCTTACACTTCCAACAAGTCTTTACCGTCGCGCGTAACGCCGGTTTTGTAAAACCAGCAACCAGCTTAGAGCATATGCCATTTGGTACTGTTATGGGCGAAGACGGCAAGCCGTTTAAAACTCGTTCGGGCACAGTAGCGAAACTGGCTGATTTGCTGACCGAAGCGCAAAACCGTGCTTACGATTT
Organism: Motilimonas sp. 1_MG-2023; assembly: GCF_030547455.1. Taxonomy (NCBI): domain Bacteria; kingdom Pseudomonadati; phylum Pseudomonadota; class Gammaproteobacteria; order Alteromonadales; genus Motilimonas; species Motilimonas sp. 1_MG-2023. The sequence continues at coordinate 178,563 of NZ_JAUOPX010000002.1, forward strand.
GGTGAAGTCGAAAAACCCAGACATGGCTGAACAAGATCTGCGTAATATTGCTGACGTAGTGGGGATCGCCTCGGTGAAATACGCCGATCTATCCAAAAATCGCACCAGTGATTACATGTTCAGCTTTGACCAAATGCTTAGCTTTGAAGGTAACACTGCCCCTTACTTGCTATACGCTTACACCCGTGTTGCTAGTGTGTTTGAAAAAGCAGAGGTGAACGCAAGTGAACTAACTGGCAGTGTCCTATTAGAGCACGAAAAAGAGCTCGATCTAGCCAGTAAGCTGGCGCAGTTTAATGAGGTGATCACTAGCGTTGCACGTTTAGGTTACCCGCATTTACTGTGTAACTACCTATACGAACTCGCAGGTTTATTCTCAAGTTTCTACGAAGCGTGTCCAATCCTGAAAGCAGAAACTGAAGCACAAAAGCAAAGCCGTTTGAAATTGGCTTGGCTAACTGCAAGAACGTTAAAACAAGGTTTAAGTTTATTAGGCATTAACACGCTGGAGCGTATGTAATGGCAAGGGACTACGTGCGCAATCAACCGCAAAAACGGAAAACTAACGCTAAGCGTAGTCCCGCAAAATCGGCGCCAACGAGCCGCTTGCCTATCGTGGCAATCGTTATCGCTGTAATCGCTTTATCAGGTTTTGGCTACTTTCTTTATACTATTAGTGGCTCGGCTGATAATGCAGAGATAATAGAAGTGATTGCAACGCCAGCTCCAAAAGCAAAAACACCAGCTGAAAAACCGCTACCAGAAAAACCCAAAGAAAAATGGGATTACATCGAACAACTAGAAAATAAAGAAGTAGAGGTTGATGTGCCCGCCGATCCGCCACCAGCTATTCCTTATCAAATGCAATGTGGCTCATTTAGATCCCTCAACCAAGCCGAATCATTGAAAGCACAAATTGCTTTTCAAGGTTTAGAAAGTCGAGTGCGGAAATCAGAAGGCAGCAGCGGTACCTGGTATAAAGTTGTTTTAGGACCCTATGAACGCAAACGCTTAGCGCAAACCGACTCTCATAAGCTTACCCGGGCCAAAATTCGCAACTGTCAAATTTGGCAATGGCAAGGGCCCCTGCCAAAATAACCCCAACAAACCTCACCTTGTGTGAGGTTTAGTTTTTTTAGCCCGAAAAACAGCCATCGTGCTTGAAAAGCGTGATCCTCTCCCCCATCTTAGTTTTATCTTGCAAGTTAACTTGCGCTTGAATACTGATGAGGTATCCCGTGACTACGATAGTTTCAGTTCGCCGTGGTAATAAAGTTGTAATAGGTGGCGATGGCCAAGTATCCCTTGGTAATACCGTAATGAAAGGCAACGCACGTAAAGTTCACCGTTTATATAATGGCCAAGTACTGGCTGGCTTCGCCGGTGGCACTGCAGATGCATTCACGCTTTTAGAACGTTTTGAAGCCAAACTACAAGCCCACCAAGGTCATTTAGAGCGCGCCGCGGTAGAGCTAGCCAAAGACTGGCGCACCGACCGCATGCTGCGTAAGTTAGAAGCCCTACTAGCCGTAGCCGATAAAGACAAATCCTATATCATTACCGGTAATGGCGACGTGGTGCAGCCTGAGCATGACCTAATTGCGATTGGCTCGGGCGGCGCATTCGCACAATCAGCGGCCCTTGCTTTATTAGAAAATACCGAGTTAGATGCTGATGTGATTGTAGAAAAAGCCCTTACTATTGCTGGTAACATCTGCGTCTTCACTAATACTAACCAGACCGTTGAAGTGCTGGATTACTAACCCATTTTGTCAGCTCTCTGACACCTAGACAGGATTAATATTATGTCTGAAATGACCCCAAGAGAAATTGTGAGTGAGCTAGACGCTCATATTATTGGTCAAGATAAAGCTAAGCGCGCCGTTTCTATCGCTCTTCGTAATCGCTGGCGTCGTATGCAATTAGACGCGGATATCCGCCAAGAAGTTACACCAAAGAATATTTTAATGATCGGCCCCACCGGTGTGGGTAAAACCGAGATTGCTCGTCGCTTGGCTAAATTAGCAAACGCTCCCTTTATAAAGGTTGAAGCCACTAAGTTCACCGAAGTGGGCTATGTAGGTAAAGAAGTTGAAACCATTATTCGCGACTTAGCCGATGTGGCACTCAAGATCACTCGCGAACAAGAAATGGAAAAAGTAAAATTTCGCGCGCAAGAGCAAGCTGAAGAGCGCGTGCTAGATGCCTTGCTGCCGCCCGCTAAAACCACGTGGGATGAAACTGACAAGAAGGCCGAAGATAGCCATGCACGCCAAGTATTCCGTAAAAAATTACGCGAAGGCCAACTGGACGATAAAGAAATTGAAATTGATGTGACCGCGCCACAAGTGGGTGTTGAGATCATGGCACCTCCTGGCATGGAAGAAATGACCAATCAGCTACAAGGCATGTTCCAAAACCTATCAGGCAATAACACCACTAAAAAGCGTAAGCTTAAAGTGAAAGAAGCATTAAAAGCGCTAGTGGAAGAAGAAGCCGCTAAGCTGATTAATCCTGAAGAACTAAAAGAAAAGGCGATTTATGCCGCCGAGAATAACGGCATTGTGTTTATCGACGAGATCGACAAAATTTGTAAGCGCGGTGAAAGCTCTGGCCCAGATGTATCACGTGAAGGTGTGCAGCGCGATTTATTACCATTAGTGGAAGGCTCAACAGTAAGCACTAAACACGGTATGATCCGCACCGACCACATTCTGTTTATTGCTTCTGGGGCTTTCCAAGTGGCTAAACCGTCTGATTTAATTCCTGAGCTACAAGGCCGACTACCGATTCGTGTTGAGTTAGAGGCTTTGAAAGCAAATGACTTTGTCCGCATTTTAACTGAGCCTCATGCCTCACTAACCGCGCAATATGTTGCATTAATGGCAACGGAGGGGGTAAAAGTAGAGTTCACCGAAGAAGGTATTCACCACATTGCTGATGCCGCTTGGCGCGTTAATGAAAAAACCGAAAACATCGGCGCTCGTCGCTTACATACTGTAATGGAACGCTTAATGGAAAGTTTATCGTATGAAGCTTCAGAGCGTGATGGTGACAGTATCGTAATCGATAAAGATTACGTATTTAATGCTCTAGACGATCTAGTTGAAAACGAAGACTTAAGTCGCTTTATTCTCTAACTAACAACCATAACAAATAAGGCTGCTTTGCCGCCTTATTTGTTAACCCCAACTCAGTTTAAGCCGCCCACAGCATATTATTTCATTTATCTAGAATCTGGGGTATTCAGCATTAACACAGCCCCTACTTCAACAGCGCCTTGACATAACGAATTGGAATCGCGTAAGAAATACCACTCGGGTTAGTGATCGCCGCCTCCCGCGAACCTTGAATAAACACTTTGTTAATCACACCGATCACCTGCCCCGTATCCGTATTATATACAGGGCTGCCACTGTTGCCAGGATAGGCCGTCGCGTCCAATTGAAACACCTGATAGGGCTTGCGCAGCTGCTTCAGCATTTGTGGCGTTAATTGCGCGCTGCTAATTTGTGGCGTTGCTATCGGGGTAATAGCTGAAATAATCCCAGTATGTGTCGCTGCATATAGCCCTAATACTGCCCCAATGGGATAGCCAGTAAACGCTATGCTCTGTCCTTCTTGTATTGCTTTATCATTACCTAAACGTAATGGCGTTAGCTTGATCCCCTCAATTTTAAGCACCGCTAAATCATGAACTCGATCTGAGGCAATGACCTTAGCATCATAAACTTTAGGTTGACTGCCCTTGCCAACAAAAATAACCAGTTGTTCACGCTTAGTTGGATTGAGATCGCTCGGGACGACATGATAGTTGGTCACCACTAGAGATCCGTCACCGACAACAAATCCTGTACCACTAAACACCGAACGCGGACTACCAGTAGGATGATAGCTACCGACAGCCACAATAGAAGGTTTAATTTTGGCAATGGTAGTGACAAGACCTGCCCAAGAAAACGCACTATAGCAAGCTAAAACCAAAGCCAAAAGTAGCCTACCATTGATAAAAATGTTCATCCTAATAACCCGCTTACCCAACATAATAGACTAAGTTTAGTTGATTGCCCTGAGCAAGAATTGAAATTTACTCCATACTTTTATCATGCAGTATCAGGAGTATTATGCACATGGAACAACCAAAGCTACGCGATCAACATTATCTTGTGCCTATCTTTGCCGGTGGCGGTACACGCTTGCCCGCTCATATCGGGATACTTCAAGCATTAACCGATCTTAATGTGCGCTTTGATCATCTCGTCGGAGTATCGGGTGGCAGTATTATCAGCTCACTCTACGCCAGTGGCCTTTCACTAACAGCAATCAAGAAAATTGCTCTTGAAACCGACTTTGAACAATTTAAAGGTTTTTCTATTCTTAGTTTGCTGAGAAATGGTGGCCTTTGTTCTGGCGACAAGTTTGAGGCTTGGTTAGATGAAAAGCTGCAAGGAAAATGCTTTAAAGATCTGCCGATCAAGCTGCATGTGGTCGCAACCGATGTTCGCTCGGGCACACCTGTGGTATTTGATGCCATTAATACGCCGAATGAAAAGGTGTCTCGTGCAGTTAGGTTCTCGATGTCTATTCCACTGATATTTGCTTTTAAACCTTATGAAAACCACCTAATGGTCGATGGCAGTATTTTGTCTGAAGATGCCCTACATCAAGATTGGGATGACAATGGCACGCCTGTGATTTGCTTTCGATTGCGCGGCGATGGTGATAACCAACCAATTAATACCAATAAAATTTTCCCATTGGCATCCTATATCTCACTCTTGATACGCACCTTTATGACCACCATTTCGCGCGAGTATGTGAATGAAAAGTTTTGGCATCGCACTATAGTAGTCAACACGGGTAATACTTCTCCGGTCGACTTTCGTATGTCGATGGAAGATAAAACCAAACTTTATGCTATTGGCTATGAAACTGCGCTCAGTGTCGTACCGATAAAAGTTTGGCAAGAAGCAGGAAAACTAAACCATGGCCTTGATTCAAATAATATTCCCTACACCATTTAAGGTAAAACAATAATCATAATTGCACTTGGTTCAGCCATCATACAGGCTTACCGTGTTGAAATATTTGTATTTACAGAAATGAATTTTGGAGCAATAAATGAAATTACGTCTAGTAAGCCTCTCTGTCGCAGGACTGCTATTAACGGCATGCGCTAATACCCAAGCCACGAAAGTAACCACCGCTGATGTAGTGAATAAGCAATGGCAACTAGTCAGTGTTGACAATCAAGCGGTTACTCCAATGGGGAATAAGTTGCCGAAAATCCATATTGATAGCACCCTCAAAGCAACTGGCGTGGCGGGCTGTAACAACTTCTTTGGTCAGGCCCAATGGCAAGACGGTCAATTACGTATTGAAAAAATGGGCATGACGATGATGATGTGTCCACCACCACTGGATGAGATAGAGCAAGACATAACAGCAACACTCAGCGATTGGAGTGCTGTAACATTAGATAAAAATACACTTATTTTACAAGGCGCAGAGCACACCCTTGTTTATCAGCAAGCAGAATAACCCATGTTTCGACCTGCAGGCTCAAGGTTTGGCAAACCTAGCCTGCTTGGCTTCTCGCCATCGCAATCAAACGATTTAACATACGACGTAATAACAAAGGCACCGACTCAGGGCCATTTAACTCAACAACTTCTGCTATCGCTAGCGCCAAACGAGGCTTAGAAGAGCGCCCTATCGCTTTATCTATCACTTTGGTGATGCCCAATTTATCCAGATCACTGGCTTTTAATTTGGCTTGACGTAAATAAACGTCACTAAAGCCATTATTAAATAGGAAGTGCTCAATGTCTTTGTCCGGTAAAAAGGTCAGCCGTTCACGGAGCCCTTCTTGCTCCAATAAAGCCTTTGCCTGGCTACTGTATTTTTTACCCGCATCATCACCATCGGTTAACAAATGCCATTCAATACCAAAATCTTTTGCCACCTTAATTAATGGCGCTAAACCGCACTGTGCAAATTCAACAATGCGCACACCTTCAGCAGCAAAGCTATAGCCACAAACACGCGCAAGCTCAGTCAGCAACCATAACTCTGTTTCCCCCTCAACGAGCAGCCAGCAACGTGCTAACAAACTAGCCGGGCGATTAATACGGACGTGAAAAGCAATGCGTCGAAAATCATCACTGAGAAAGTGATTTTCATTAAGAATATAAACATGTGTTTTATCAACATTACGCACTAATCGCACAATATCATTGAGCTTAAACGTACCGAGCAAATCAGATGAATTAGTAGTAACCAACTTTTGCACCGGTAATTGCTCAAGAAAAGCCCAACTGGTCAGTAAGTTAATAGGATGAAGGCGGGCTTCTGGATCTTCCAATAACAAAATTGGGCTGCTACCTCGGCGCAATAAACTAGGGCCTCGGGCACGTAAAAAAGCCCCTAACATCACCAGTAGTGCAGCCCGATTGTGCTTACCCGCGGTCACCTTTAATAACTCACTAAAATCATCTATAGCGCGAAAAGAGATCGGTTTAAGTCCCATTTCCCGCACTTTTCTCGGCTGAGTGGGGCGCTCCGCATACGTAAAACGTGGCGTAAGATAATGCTCAAATAGAAAACGAGTCGCCATCACGGCTTGCTTTAATTCACGTTCGGGCAATTGTTGCGAAGAGGAGTGTAACCTTAGTACTGTTTTTTCAATCATCATTTCTGACTGAACCCGCTCTGAAGTTTCAGGTAAATCTACCATCCAAGGCTGTAGACTGGATTCTTGACTGATGCGCAGCACGGGGTAAAACGACATGAGCTGTTTAGCGAGCTCATTCACATTATCAAGGGGTAAAATTTCACCTTGGCTATTCAGAAAATTTCGCTGGGTTGAAACTTGATTGTCGGGATCGAGTATCCCTTCAATCTGATAATAAATACGTTTCTTATATTTCCCCCCCCCAATCCAAAGAGGAGCGATTGAACGAAAACGAGCCCGTTGATGCTGACCAATGCAAGTTTCTTCAAAGGTAAGGACAATGGTAATTTGCCGGCTAAGAAACTCCGTTTCAGGAGAAATATGAAAATCTTCTAAGTGAAACTTGTATAAGCGCTGGGCGCTGTTTAAAAGTAAACTTAAAACATCCAATAAACTGGATTTACCCCATGCATTCTCGCCAATTAACACGCGGGTTTGTGACAAGTCGAGCGACAGACGTGCAATCCCTCTGAAACCAACAATTTCAATATGTTTGAGCAAGCGCACCTCAATTCAGTATTTTATATGTTTCTTATAGCTGAAAATGCCCTCGACCGTAACACTTTAAATCAGAATCTGCGATACGAAAGACTTAAGGTCGCTCGATACCATATTGATTAACCAATGAAATCAGCTTAGTACTTTGAACTTTACCTGGTAAAGCAACTTTAGCTCCCGCTTGCATCACTTGGACTGCCTCATTGACCCCTTGACATTCAGTAACCACCACGTTGATATTATGTTTCAATCCCTGATTTTTTCTTAATAGATCGATGATGGATTTACCGCCTAAGTGATAAGTTGATAGCAACATAGACAACTGAGCATTTTGTTCGTCTAGTAGAAAGTCGTCTGCCGTTTTATAATGTCTAATCTGTATTTTTGATTGCTCTAACCAATGGGAGAATTCATCAGGCAGATGCTGGTAACCAAGCAAACCTAGATTCATGGTTGATATCGAAACTTCATTATTAAGTGATGCAGGTATTTTAACGAGGGGAGCTGGTTCAAAAAATTAGGGATAACCCATACCACAATAGGATCATTAACTTGAAAAAATACTATAGAGACAGCGTGTTAGCTAAGAAACTTATTGTTGGCACCGTACTTTGTAGTTCGATTATCACGCTATTACTCACCAGCTTTCATCTTTATACTCAGTATGCTCGCGATATAGATCAGCTTAGCCAGTCAGAAAAAATCATTCAAAACTCACTGCTTAATAGCTTAAGTGAAAGTGTGTGGGACTACGATAATAAGCTTATTCAGCTGCAGTTAGAGGGCGTGCTTAGCCAGCCTTATATTGAGCAGACCTATTTAGAATTAAAGGACGGTCAAACTTTTCATTCTGGCTCTTTAGAGCATGATTGGACCAAGACATACGTATTCCCGATTATTCATGAACAAAAGGGCAAGCGACGCGAACTGGGTACCCTTACAGTAACAGCAGACTTACACAGTATTTATCAGCAATTAATTAACTCTGCGGCTCTGACATTATTGTTTAATGCGATTAAGACATTTGGCGTGGTGATGTTTATGTTGTTTCTGATTGAACGTTTAATCGGTAGGCATTTACTCCGTATTGTTTCAAGTTTAGATAAGATAGACCCTGAACAATCACTGACCAGTATAGAGCTAGGTCGTCCAACAAAGCATCTTCCAGACGACATGGATAAATTAGCCGAAGCCATTAATGCGATGCAACAAAGGATCCATGACGCACACCATGCCCGCTTGATAGCCAGCCAAGAAAAGGCGGAACTACAAGAAAAAATTATCAATCAAAATCAACAACTCGCACAGCTAGATCGCGTATTTACTATGGGCGAAATGGCGACTTCTCTCGCCCATGAACTCAACCAACCCCTCGCCAGCATTACTGGCTTTGCAGATATTTGTAAACGCTTAGTCAGCCAAGACAAAATAAACCATGAAATGGTTGAGAAAACATTGGAAAAGGTATCCAGTGAAGCCATTAGAGCATCAGAGATCATTAGGCGAACAAGAGAATTTGTACGTGATAGAACCCCTCAACGAGGTTGCTATAACATTTGCCCATTGGTTCTGGAGTCTATTGCCATGCTGCAAGACATGGCGAGCAAAAATCAAGTTCAGGTAAGCTATCAACCCATAACCGAATCAGCCCAAGTTGAAGTCGACAAAGTGCAACTTGAACAAGTACTTATTAACTTGATTCGTAATGCTATTGAAGCCCTAAGCCAGCAAACAGATGGCCATATTATTATCAGCCAAGAGGTTAAAGAAAATATGGCGTTGCTTCACATTGCTGATAACGGCCCAGGACTTGCTGACAAAGTCATGCAAAACTTATTCAAACCATTTATAAGTACCAAAGAGAGCGGCATGGGTGTAGGTTTATCTATTTGCCACAGTATTATTGAAGCTCATGGCGGTCAGATAACGGTAACGAGTAAGCCCAATCAAGGTGCTTGCTTCACTATTCAACTACCCACAAGCCAAAACAAGGAAATTTCACTCTAATGAGCCAAGATTGCCCAATTATATATATCATCGATGATGATGAATCGATTAGAGAGATGCTTGAAATGATGGTCGCCAGTGTCGGTCATGAATATAAAAGCTTCGCCACTGGCGCTGAGTTTCTGGAACAGTTTGAAGAGCGACATGGTTGTATCTTATTAGATATACGCATGCCAGGCATGTCTGGCATGGTAGTGCAAGAAAAGCTTAATGAGCTTAATGCGATGCTGCCCATTATTTTCATCACCGGACACGGTGATATCGCTATGGCCGTGGAGGCAATGCAGAATGGTGCATTTGATTTCATGGAAAAGCCATTCCGTGAATTTGAGCTCCTAGAAAAAATCACCAAAGCCATTGCTCAAGACAAAGAGCAACGCATAGATTTAACTAAGCGACATGAGATCCAAGAGCGTATCGAATCACTCACAAAACGCGAGCGAGAGATCATGCAATTAGTCGCACAAGGACATGCGAATAAAGTGATAGCTATCGATTTAAATATTGCCCAAGGAACGGTGGAAATTCATCGCTCGCGCATCATGAGTAAAATGAAAGCTCGAAGCTTAGCACAGTTAATGCGGATGTTAATGGCCGCCGGCGAATTGCAAGATGATGAATAATGCCTAGCTCAATTACTAGTCAGCAATATTACATAGGTCTTATGTCTGGTACCAGTTTGGATGGACTTGATATCTGCATCGTTGATTTTAGCGACCAAAAGGTGAACTCCCTTTATGGCAAAACCTTTCCTATTCCCACCTGGATGAAAGAAGATATTTTAGGAATATGCCAAGGGCAATCATTAACCTTGGCGCAACTTGGCCAGCTTGACCATAAAATCGGTCTGTTTCACGGTAATTGCGTCAATCAAGCTCTACAAGAAGCCGGGTTGTCCTCAAATGACATTAAAGCCATTGGCAGCCACGGCCAGACCGTTTATCACCAACCAGACTCTGAACATCCATTTACCATGCAAATTGGTGATGCTAACCTGATCGCGGCAATAACAGATGTAGTCACGGTAGCAGACTTTAGACGAATGGATATGGCCTATGGTGGCCAAGGTGCGCCACTAGTGCCCGCCTTTCATCAAGCATTATTTAGTCACCCTAAGCAAGGGCGAATAGTGCTTAATATTGGCGGCATTGCTAATCTGACGGTTTTACTCCCAAACGAACCGACTCTTGGCTACGATACAGGCCCCGGTAATATGCTACTAAATGCCTGGATATCAACACAACTTAAGCAAGAATATGACAGTGGTGGGGATTGGGCCGCATCTGGGAATATCATACCGGAATTACTTGATACATTTTTAGCTGAACCCTATTTCAATATTGAACCACCTAAGAGCACGGGCCGAGAGTTGTTTAATCTAGCTTGGTTAAAGTTACAGCTAAAGCCTGAATATAGAAGTGAGGATATTCAGCAAACATTATTAATGCTAACTGCGCACTCAGTGGCAGAACAAGTTAAACGTTTTGAAAAAGCAAAAGAGCTATTGATATGTGGTGGTGGAGTACATAACACCGCTCTCATCAACACCTTGAAGACATTGTTACCTGAGCATGTAGTTCACTCAACTCAAGCAGTTAATATTGACCCAGACTTTGTCGAAGCAATTGCTTTTGCATGGCTAGCGAAACAAAGAATTGAAGGTAAGCCAGGAAATCTCCCCATAGTCACAGGCGCACAAAAAAAAGTGTGCTTAGGAGCAGTTTATCAGCCTTAACCATCTTTAATGGTTAATCCTTTGCCTTTGGTTATCAACCAAATAACGATGTGTAGAATAAATAACCCTCCTCCTGCCACAGCAAAAAATGTGGCAGCAATGGCTTCAACAGAACGTTTGTCATCAAGCCATAGCCAAGTCGCGAAACTTAACAAAAATATCAACGCAGTTTGTACCATACAGGCATGACATCGGCCTAACTTCTTTAAAAACCAGTCATTACAACGCTGACAACTCATAAGAAAAACTTTATCCTATTATTGAATTAATTATTTTCAAGGAAAGAATCAAGGCATGAAATTGAATCACAACCTATGGATATTACTCGCCTGCTTAAGTGGCGGCGCCCAAGCTGAGAAAGTTTATACTTGGGTTGATGATAATGGTGTAGCTCATTTTTCTCAAGATAAGCCAAAGAATGTTGACGCCAAGCAAGTCAAGTTTGTCGCGCCACCGCCGGTGAAAGATTTACCACCAATAACAAACTCGAAAAATAACTCAACAGCTACAACTATTATTTCAGATAATAAGTCCAATAATTTAATTTCAGGAAACTGGATTACTGGGACAGAATCAATTAGAAAATCAACATTGATCCTTAAACCAAATAAACAATTTAGCTACCAATCCCTAAATGACCCTAAAAATGCCGTCGATCTTATTGGTACTTGGCATTACGAAGAAGGCTTTTTGCAATTAAAGGTTAACAAGAAAGTGATCACGCGACGTGGAAAAAAATCTGAAAGCTATAACAATCGAGATATCGATGCCCAGGTTCTTCAACTAGACAATAATAAGATGAATATTATTATTGAAGATGAACATTTACACCTATCACGCTTCTAAAAAATCATCCAACTAACGATAAACCACTTTCGAGAGGTTTTTTGTTTGATGTGAGTTTTTTCTTCAAACGTAAAAAAGCCCGACTCTTTCGAATCGGGCTTCTACTGCTCACTATGAGCTTATTTGGCGCTTGGCGGTGTCCTACTCTCACATGGGGAAACCCCACACTACCATCGGCGCTGCTGCGTTTCACTTCTGAGTTCGGCATGGATTCAGGTGGTTCCACAGCGCTATTGCCGCCAAGCATAAATTGTAATCTGGAAAGCGATAGGTTGTTCTTCAGCAAATCTGTTTTACTTTGTTCACAAGTATTCTTGTTGCTTTGTACTTTCGTACTTATCTGGCACAACACCGCTTAGGTGTTGTATGGTTAAGCCTCACGGGTCATTAGTACAGGTTAGCTCAATGCCTTACAGCACTTACACACCCTGCCTATCAACGTTGTAGTCTCCAACGGCCCTTTAGGACCCTCAAGGGGTCAGTGAGAACTCATCTTGATGCTCGCTTCCCGCTTAGATGCTTTCAGCGGTTATCGATTCCGAACTTAGCTACCGGGCAATGCTATTGGCATGACAACCCGAACACCAGCGGTTCGTCCACTCCGGTCCTCTCGTACTAGGAGCAGCCCATCTCAATTCTCAAACGCCCA